>NZ_JADYXO010000010.1:0-163521 GCF_015864295.1 Pseudoalteromonas sp. NZS127_1
TTGTTCTATATTCACAAAAAAATCCGTAGTTAGTTTCCTAACTACGGATTTTGCATGATCGTTTGGATCGGTCAACCGGTCATTTTCTTAACTGATCGGCATTAAGCAATACGCCTCGTTTTTTTAATGCTATTTGCCTAAAGATGCTGCCGAAAATTCAACCTAAAAAGATAGGTAGGCCTTAGTAATAATGAACTTTTATTGACTTAATTCGCTTATATGAACTACCTGATTACGCCCTCTATTTTTAGCATGATAGAGTGCTTTATCTGCCTCATTTATTGCGCTTTCAATTGCGGTTTTATTACATTTAATATTTATTACGCCAAAACTTGCCGTAACATTAATTACTTTATCATTAAAATGAATCGGATTACTGGCGAGTGCGTTTCTTAGTTTTTCGGGGAATGCTTTAGCTGTAGGCTCGTCGTTACGTGCTATTAATAAGGTAAATTCTTCGCCACCAATTCGGCCAAACAAATCATCTGGATTTATGCAGTCTTGCATTATTTTCGCCGCTTCTACTAACACCACATCACCTCCTGCATGTCCAAACTCATCGTTTATTTTTTTAAATTTATCTATATCCCAATAAATTAAGCTTACGTACTTATAATTATTAAGTTTATCTTTTAGTTGCTCTTGGCTTTTATTATAAAACCCACGCCTATTTAAGCAGCCCGTAAGTACATCAGTCATTGCAAGATGGTTCATTTTTTCGGCTAAATCAGACGCCATTATGAATATTATAAATACGGCCATGCCTACATGAGCAGCAGGGACTGTCATAAAATTAATTAACGTATACAGCGCTATATATTCTTCATTTACTTGGCTACCTTGTAGTAACGCTATGCTTGCTGCAACAAATAAAAGTAATCCACATAGCGTATAAGTAATACTAGCGCCTATTTCAGCAGGGAGTGATTTTTGCTTATGCCTGAAAATAATAACCGCACTTAGTATCAGTAAGATCACATCGTAATACACATACAACGACATAAATAAGCCAACATGCACATTTATGGCTGTAAAATAATAAACAGCAGCAAGAGTTACTATTGCCGAGATGATTAAATAGCGAATTTTTATACTCGAATTTACCCTAATGCAATGCCCCCATGTACCAAGTAGCACAGAGCCTACTGAGAAGCTGCTTCCTAACATCCAATATAGTGTGTGAGAGTCAAATAATGGTTCTGCTAATATTGTTGCCCATTGGCATGCAGAGAGTGCGAATGCGATTGTCCAAAGCATGGCATATTGCTTTTTACCTAACGTAAACCACGACATTAAAAATATGACAGACCAAATAACACTGGTTAAAAATAGGGTAACTAATATATAAAAAACAGGGTTCATGTATTTTTATTCTTGTTTGCTTTAATTTTACTTTAGTAGATGAAAGCAGTTTATTCGAATCAATGCAGGTTATTAGTTGGCAAAAGTATAGATAGATAAGGATGGGAATCATTTCATTAAGCGGTGTATTTGAATAGTGGTATATCCCTTGCTGTAGTGACTGTAGTTTAGAGTTTAAGCTTATATGGCTTTGCTCTATTTGTAATTTTATACCTAACAGGTACTTAAGTTACAAATATTAGTAATTTTTACACTTTTATTTATGTACTTAATTAAAAAGTTTAACTAATTAGAGCCTGTTTATCTTTCGAGGTTAAATGTGCAGCCGTACGTTTGGTTTTTAGGTATGGTTGAGTTTATGTTGTGTGGTTGTTCTTCATAAATAGGCGATAACGCAGCATAAATGCCAAACATACGTTGCCCTACATAGAACAGAGTTTAATCCTTAAAGGTCAATAGGCCCTGGTTTTTAGCAAAGGAAATTACAATGCATTTTTCATCTACAACATTTCACACCAAATATTTTAAAGGTGTAATAGCGCTGATTGTATTGCTTATACTAATGCGAATAGCCGCGCCTTATGTAGTTCAATACTACGTAAATTATCAGTTAAAACATACGCAAGGTGTTACGGGGCATGTTGGTGATGTAGATTTGTTTTTATATCGCGGTGCCTACGCAATTGACGACGTTGAAATTTACGCTGTTGATGCAACTTCAGCTCCGAAGCCTTTACTGAGTATTCAAACTCTTGATTTTTCACTCGCGTGGTCAGCCCTTTTAAAGGGTAATTTAGTAACAAACATGGCCTTTACGCGTCCTGAAATAGTTATTTACGATAAAGACCCCAATGCTTCTGAGCAAAATAAACAAGTAAAAGACGAAACTACCTGGGTAGGGCTCGCCAATAACTTAGTACTGTTTTCTATTGATACCTTAACAATTGAGCAAGGAAAGTTAACCTTAGTTAATTCAACTAACAGCGGTGAAAATCCTACTTTTATATCAAGTATTAACGCCAAAATTGAAAATATAACGAATGCGCAAAACCTATCAAAAACACTTGTGACTACTCTAAACGTAGAGGGAGCATTAATGGGGCAGGCTGCATTAAAGCTTAATGGCAAATTAGACCCTTTTAGCAAACAGGCTAATTTTGATTTAAACGCAGAGGTACAGCGTTTTTCAGTTAAAAATTTAGACACTGTATTTAAAGTGTACACACCGTTTGATATTGAAGCCGGTGGCATTGATGGAGCAATGGAGCTTGTAGCTAAAGATAATAACTTAAATGGTTATGTAAAAGCGGGCGTTCAAAACTTGAGTGTGTTTTCGTGGCGTGAAGATATAGAAAAAGATGACGATGGAATATTTACGGCCATATTTGAAGGTAGTGTTGATTTGCTCAGCTCTATACTTGAAAACGATGAATCTAAGCTTGTAGCTGCACGTATTCCCATAGAGGGGCAATTGGATAATGCAGATGTATCGACTTTCCAAGCAGTTATTTCGGTGCTAAAAAATGCTTTTTTTGATGCCTTTAAAATGAAAGTCGATAACGTTATTTCTTTTGAAGATACAGATAATAAATCTAATACCGAGGGAAATTAAAGCGCTTTGGTAATTTTAGTTTAATTAGAATTTTAAACGGCACCCACTTTTTAAACTTTAAGTGGGTGCTTTAGTACTCTGAACAGATTAGTTTTTGCGGTTACTCAAAAGCTCTTTAAGCTCAGCAATTTGTGATTGCAGCTCGTTTACTTGCCCTTGCGTTGCAGGTAATGAGCTATCATCTGCGAGCTCTTCTCGTGCTTTGCGGTGCTCCTCACTCATAACTTCTAAAATGGCACCTACCATCATGTTTAAAAATACAAATGCGGTTAAAAATATAAACGTAAGGTAATAAATCCAGCTTAGTTCGTACACCGCCATTGTTTCGTACATTATGTCGGTCCAATCTTCAAACGTCGCCACCCTAAATAGGGTGAGCATAGAGATTGATACGTCTTGCCAAAGTACGGGGTTTATTTCCGCAAACATCATGCTGCCCATTGCAGCGTATATATAAAAAATAACAAACATTAATAGGGCTATATAACCCATTTGTGGAATGGCTTTAAGCAATGAGTTAACTAATAAGCGCAGCTCTGGGATCATCGATACCAATCGCAGTACTCTAAATATGCGAAGTAGACGAGCAATTAACATAGTAGAGCCAGCAGCAGGATATAAACTGCCCAATACTATGATGGTGTCGAATATGTTCCACCCCTTCGAAAAGAAGTGTTTTATGCCTTTGCTTGCAACATAGCGGATTATTAGTTCAATTAAAAAGAATGCGGTAATACCAACGTCCATCCAATTTAGAGCAAGCTCTACGGTAGGATGTAGTGAGTAAGTGTGCGCACCTACTGTAAGAGCAGAAACAATAATTACAGCTATAACAAATGATTGAAATATCTTGCTTTTGTCTATACGCTGAAACAACTTTTGTAACTGCGACATCATAGAAATAGATCCTTTGGAGATTAAGATTTTATGGCGCTAATATACAATAATATTGTAATAATTTAACGCTTTTTCGATATAGAAAGTGTAAGGAAATTTAATGTTTATCAATAAACTAAAAAGTAGCGCATTACTTATTGTTGGATTATGTGTTTTAGCTGGTTGTAGCTCTGACGCGCGTTTTCATGAAGTTCAATCGGCGCGCCTTGATGAATGTAACTATAAAGCCGACAAAGAATATTACGAATGCCTAGATAAACAAGACTCTAACTACGAAGAGTTTAAAAAACAGCAACAAGCAGAAACTAAATAGGTAATCTTTATATTTATGACTAAAACTCAAAAGCAGCGCGATAAGCACATTCGACTAGCACTTACTAATGCATGCGAGGCAATAAAAGAAAGCGTAATTGGTTTTGATTATCTAACGCATACCATCGATTTAAATAACGAGGCCAATACGTTAAAAGTACAGTGCTATTTTAACGATGATATAGCCCTTGAAAGTGCAAAACCGCAACTTAACGAATTAACAAATATAATACTCAAAGAGCTTACGAGTATTAAGTTGAACGCAAAACCAGCACATATTTCATTTTCCGCCAATTAACAGAGCTTTTGTTGGTTTGATAGCACATGGACGTTATAATTAGATAAATTATTTTTAGGGTTTAAATTATGGCTGTTCCTACGCGTTCGCAAATTTCACCAGGTACCACAGTAAATATTGTATTAAAAGAAGATCAACGCAGCGGCACATTAACCGAAGGTGTTGTTGAGCGTCTTTTAACAAAATCACCTAATCACCCACACGGCATTAAAGTACGTTTAGAAGATGGTCAAGTTGGCCGAGTAAAAGAGATTTTATAATGGCAGCGTTAACAGAACAGGCTTTTTGGGAATTAGTAACAACGCCTGATTTAGGGCTCGATCCGCAAAGTGTGAGCGATAACCTAAAAACTAAACTTAATGATTTAAGCGATCAACACCTTATTGATTTTGATAAGCATTTTGGCATACATATGCGCAAGTGTTTTACCTGGGATTTATTTGGTGCCGCTTTTGTGATGGCTGGATGTAACGACGATTACGGCTTTAGCGAATTTAGATGTTGGTTAATTTCGCGCGGTAAAACAGTATTCGAAAACGCCTTAGAAAATGCTGATTCGATAGCGCAGTGTACACCCGTTTATTACTTAAACGAGCAGCCTTATCCGTACATTGATGAGTATGACTTAATAGCCGGTTTATTATTTGAAGAACGCAGTGAAGACGAATTGCCGTTTATCCCATCTGGCAGTGATGAACCCAAAGGTAAACGTTTTAAAGACAAACCTAAGTTTTTAAAGCAAAGCTACCCTTTATTATTTGCAAAGTACTGGCAATAAAATAAATACCAATTCGTATAACTAGTTAAACAATCTAATGAGTTCAATTGACCCTTACAATTAAGCGCATTGGTATAAATCGTTTTGTTGTTTAAGTACGTATTAAATAAAGTGCTTAACAACAAAATGGTTTGTAATGAGTATCTAGGGCATGTTTACCTTTGGTGGTTGAATTTGTTCAATCCAAGAAGGATTTAATCGCGGCGCGAAATTTGTAAACTAGTGGGCTCGACAACAGCTCCTGGGTTATTCTAGTAAGAATAAGTAAAAACCGAGCAAAGCTTCCGCGTCCTACTCACGCGCTCGCTCCTGTAATACGACTTCTCTCCTTTTATAGTAAATCTCTGTTATAGTTGTTAAAAGTTATAAAAGCTAAGTGATTAGGCATTTTGCTATTATTTAACACGCTGACTCACGAGGATACACCCACGAAATGAAATATTTAACACTCGCTTTATTAACTGTCGCTTTTACAAGTGCAAATGCTTTTTCTGAGCCGAGTAATAAAACACGATTTATACCGTTTTTAAAGTCAAAACTGGGGGCATACGAAGTTGTGTCGACCAATTCAGGGTTATGCGTTAATAGCGATTTGAGTTTGACAGACGAAAGTGATTTAAGTGCAGGTTTTAAACTTGGAGAACAAATTGTATTTGGATCGCTCCACAATGGTACTCGCACTATTAAAAAACCAAACTTTTGTTTTATAACCAGTACGCTTAAATATAAAAGTGATGGCCTTGAAAACGGTTTAAGAATGAGCCGTTGTGAAAACCCTGCAAACGAAAAAACAATCAGTCAAAGTATCAAATTCTTAGCTGATAACACACTAAAATACACATTAAGCGAACCTAGTGTAGAGTGCACATTTAAAAAAGCAGACGAGAGCAAATAAAGCATCTAGTAAGTAGTAAATCATTCGCAGTATATTTTAGGGATATCGCGCCAACGCGTAGTGTACTGCGGCGATAAAAAATCACGGTTCATGTGCCATCGGTCATTTAATTTACTGCTTGCAAGGCTGAGCATCCCTTTTCCGTATCGATTGTTAATTGTGTCTAGGCATTGCATAAGCTTTGGATTATCAGGGCTCTTATTAAATAAGTCATTTTGCTGAAACTGTTCTGATATTAGCTCTACCGCGCCCACACCACACTTATAAAACCGAACTCCCGGTTGGTAAATATTATTAAATACCTCAGATACAGCATTAGCCATCACGCAGGTGTCGTTAGTGGGTGAGGGGAACTTATATACAAACGACTTTTTATAATATCTGTTTTCGTGCGCGCCACTGGCTGCAAAAATATAAAGCTGGTAGGTGAGCGAACGTTGCGCTCTTAGTTTATTAGCCACTGTGGTTACATGGTTAATTAGCGCCGTTTTAAGGGCTGTTGGCTCGCATATGCGCTCTCCAAAACTACGGGTCGAATAAATCTCTCGCTTGTCTTGTCGTACATCATCCCAGTTTAAACATGTTATCCCGTTAAGTTCGCTTACTGTACGTTCAACAACCACACTAAATGCACGGCGCATTGCTTTAGGGTTTTGCTGAGCAAGGTCCCAAGCGGTGTGTATATTCATTATTTTAAGCTTTTTAGCTAGTCGCCGGCCTATTCCCCACACATCTTCGCAGCTCATTCTTTGTAAAATAGCTTGGCGAGTTTGCTCGCTATTTATTACTGCAACACCATTAAAGCCACTGAGCTTTTTAGCGGCATGGTTAGCGGCTTTTGCTAAAGTAGGGGTCGGGCCAAAACCAACACCTACAGGAAGCTTTGTTTCGCGCCATACTGTGCGCCTTATTGTATGGCCGTATTCATGCCAGTCTTTAATTAATGATGTGTAGCCATTAAAGTGCAAAAACGATTCATCAATACTGTATATGTGCTGTGTATCGCAAAAGCGGCCAATAATATTCATCATTTTGTCGCTTAAATCAGCGTAAAGCTCGTAATTACTAGAGCGAATAACAACGTTATTTTGCTCAAGTAAATGCTTAACTTTAAAGTACGGGCCAAATTTAGGAATATTTAAGCGCCGAGCAATAGGACAAATAGCGCATACACAGCCATCGTTATTGGTAAGTACAACCACGGGTTTGGAGCGAATAGCAGGGTCGAATACTTTTTCGGCACTGGCATAAAATGACACAGCATCAACTAAGGCATACATTTTAGTAACTCTGGGCTTTGCCTGTGCATTCTTATTGATAGCGTTACTACGCCTTCTAGCTGAAATTCGTCTGAAGAGGTTAGTTGTACAGGCTTATGTAAAGAAGAAGCCGAAAGCAGCCTCGCATTGGTTTTATCAAGTAGTTTGCATACAAAAAGACCATTTAAGTTAGCAACAATAACGTCACCATTTTCTGCAGGCTCTGCACGGTCGATAACTAATAAGTCCCCTTCAAAAATTCCGACTTCTTGCATAGAGCACCCCGATGCAATACCAATAAACGTAGCATCTGGATGCTTTATTAAAAGCTCATCAAGGGTTACACCTAGCTCGGTGTACTGCGCTGCGGGGGATTCAAAACCACACACGCCTGCTTCTATATAAATGGGAATGACAAACATAACACAACCTAAAACGCATATACTGTATAAGTGTACAGTATATGCGTTTTGTGTAAGTTATGCCAAGAAATGTATGGCTGATCAATCCATGTTTTTGATCATTTGTTGTGCGGTATCTAAAAAGTCTTTGATTTGTTGAGGGTTTAAGTTTTTACACATTTGATTATTTATTTTTTTCTCTGAGGCTAATAACTTATCAAAAAGAACTTTACCTTGCTCTGTGAGCGACAAAATAAAGCAGCGTTTATCGTGCTCACTCGCCTGTTTATTAATTAAATTTAAGCCAATAAGATCTTTAATTAAACGTGCTATTTGCGCTTTGTCGCGCTGTGTTTTAGTAACTATATCGTTAGCCGTACAGTTATTTACGTTCGCGATAATATGTATGCAGCGTACGTGCATAGCATTAATACCAAGTTCGCCTGCGTTAATTGCTTCACGAATTGTGACACGGTAATTTTGCATTAGTTCAAACAGCGTATTTGATAAAGGTGTATTCATAGAACTCTCAATATGGTTGACAAAGTCAATTAAATTGTTATAGTTGATTTTATCAACCAATGGGGCGTTGTGCAATGACTGCTTTTATAGCAGTTAATTATTTAAACCTAAGTTTTGTAAACGAGGTGATTTAAAATGGGTAAACAAGTTCGCAAAGCAACAGTATTAAGCACTGAGCAAATTACACCGCACTTACAGCGCATTGTTGTAGGCTCAGACGATTTTGCAGATATAACCTCCGCGCACATTGGTAATTATGTAAAAGTACTGTTCCCAAAAAATGGTGAAGTAGATTTTAACTTAAAAACAGCGTGTATGCGATCATACACAATAAGGCATGTGGATGCGCAAACCGGCGCACTAACGCTTGATTTTGTTATAAATATGCACCAAGGCCCCGCGACTAACTGGGCTAAAATTGCAAAAGTAGGCGACGCGCTAGGTATAGCTGGACCAGGCCCTAAAAAATTAGATAATTACGCGCACCCTCATTATATATTATTGGGCGATTTAACCTCAGTAAATGCTATAAAAGGCTATGTGCAGCAGTTACCTGAAGCTGCAAAAATTGATGCATTTGTACATGCCCCTACTGAGCAAGACATTATCGATTTAGAAACAAATCGCGATATAAACTGGTTAATTACCAATAATGCCGATACAGCAATGCTAAGTGCACTTAAAAATTTGCACATTACAGAGCAGCCACCTATTGTGTTTATGGCACTGGAGGCAGGCCTTGTACGTACAGTAAAAACATTGCTAACTGAGCAACTTAATATACCGCGCGGTAATATTGTATCCTCTGGTTATTGGAAAAAAGGCGTAGACTCAGAAGGCTATAAAAAGCAGCGCCAACGTGATGCACAGCTTGCCTGAATACCTTAGAGCAAAATAACATATACCTATTTTGCTCTAATACCTCTGCGTAACTTGAATTGACCTAATAGCAGACCCATTTAAGTGTTTTATGCTAATGATGTAATCCATTATTAGTATGCATTTTTAGGAGCTGCTATTTTGTTAACTTCCATTCCTTTTTCGTTACTCGAACTTGCCCCCATGATCAAAGGGGACAGTGTTGCCAACACTCTTCATAAAAGTACTAAATACGCACAGCGAGCAGACGAGCTTGGCTTTAATCGCTTTTGGCTTGCTGAGCATCATAATATGCCTGGTATAATTTGCGCTGCCACTTCTATTTTGGTTGGCCATATTGCAGGTAATACCAAAAAGATACGCGTTGGATCGGGCGGTATTATGCTGCCAAACCACTCCCCATTAGTTGTTGCTGAACAATTTGGTACGTTAGAGAGCTTATATCCAGGGCGAATAGATTTAGGACTAGGGCGCGCACCAGGCAGCGACCCTGTAACGAGTCGTGCATTAAACAACGATATGAGCCGTGCAGAAAACTTCCCGGGTGAAGTAACTGAACTGCAAACATTGTTAGGTCCTTACAACGGTACGCACCCTATACGTGCTATACCGGGTGAGGACACAAACGTTCCTATTTGGTTATTAGGCTCGAGTTTATTTAGCGCGCAACTAGCGGCGCAAAAAGGGTTACCGTATGTATTTGCAGGACATTTTGCACCGCGCTTCGTGCACGATGCAATAGCGTTGTATAAGCGCGAATTTAAAGCATCAAGCGACCTTGATAAGCCATACGTAATGCTTGCACTGCCTTTAGTGGCAGCAGACACCGACGATGAAGCGCAATACTTGTCGACTACTTCTAAGCAACGTGTGCTCGAACTGATACGCGGTAACGAGCTGTGGCTAAAACCACCTGTTGAAAGCATGGACGGGTTATGGAGCGAACAAGAACGCGCTCATGTAGAGAACTTTTTAAGTCTAAGCGTAGTAGGCGGACATGTAAGTATTAAACACAAGTTAGAGATGATAGCGAAACAGCTAGAAGTTGATGAGTTTATATTTACCAATGATGTATTCGATAGTGAAAAACGCCACCGTGCACTCGAAATTTTAATGGAAATAAAGCACTAAAATATAGTTAGTTAAGCAAGCGTACACTCTGGGCTTGTTAACATACAGACATCATCAAAAGTTAAACTTTTTTAACTCATTTTATTAACTTTAAGTGATGTCTGTATTTGTTATTTAAATATTCAAAGTAAATTTGATTGCTATTTTTAGTATATATTTTGCTTTACATACCGTTCTGTTTTTTCAATCGAACTGATTTAAATAATCAATTTTAAGATATCACTTTTATTTTTTATAATGTATGTATTAAACCAAACATCATTAAATAAAGGTAGGTTCACCGTGAAGTCTCTAAATTGCGCAACAGCTAATTCAGTTAACAAAACAGCGCAACCAAAAGTTGCACTGATTGCTGAAGGTGGCGGGCAGCGAGGGATCTTCACAGCTGGCGTACTTGATGCGTGGTTAGAGCAAGAATATGACCCATTCGATTTATTCATTGGCACCTCTGCAGGTTCGCAAAACTTAACTAGTTACTTAGCGCGTCAAAAAGGCTATGCCAAACGCCTAATTAGAGGGCTTTCGCGTAACAAACGTTTTTTTCAGCTTGGTCGCGGATTAGTGGGTAAACACATAGTTGATTTAGATTGGTACTTTGACAAAACCACTGAGGTAAAAAGAGCCATAGATTTTAAAACAGCTAAAACGAGTTTGGGCGCGCGTGAGCTACTTATAACAGCCACTAATGCACGAGACAGAAAAGCATATTACTTATCGCCAACAGGTGAGAGTGGCCAATGGCGTGATTTGTTAAAGGCTTCTAGCGCACTCCCGTTTTTATACAAACAAGGTGTAAAGTTAACACCTTGGTTAAACGCAAAAGCAGCTAACGAAATACACCTTGCTGAAGAGCAAGTACAGAGCGATTTTTATCTAGACGGCGGTTTAGCAGCTCCATTACCAGTACGTGAAGCTTACAACCGAGGCGCTCGTAAGATTGTAGTAATAAGAACGGTTGACGCTAATTTTCAAGCGCAATCTGCATGGGTACAAAAGCTAAGAGCATTTGCTATAGCATCAGGCTATTGTCCAAAAACATTGGACTACTTGATACAGCATGAGAAAGCGTATTTAGATGAGCTTGAGTTTATTGCAAATCCACCAAGTGATGTTGAAATAATACAAATTTTTGCAGACGAAAAACTGCATAGCAAATTATTAGGTAGTTCAAATAACGATTTACGTTTTGATCATAAATTAGGCTTAGATGCCGGTCGCTCATACTTAGCAATGCAAAATTTACAGATTAACAGCAACAACCATTACAGTGCACCTACACAATACAGCTATAACTAATTAAATATAATTACAAAAAAGCGCATAACTTTATGCGCTATTTTTTTGCCATTCTTAATCCTCATTACGCCTCATATAAACCTTACTGCATCAAAATAAAAACTATTGCATCCCGCACCTATGCGCAAAATAAAATACTGAATCTTAAAAAGATATTATTGATTTTTTAACTAATCAATATAAAGTGTAGGTGTGATTTATTATTCACATTTATAGAAATAAAATTCAATGTTAAATGTGCTTACTTACAGATTATTAAACACCAATACACACTTCACTATCGGGTAAAGCCAAACTTAAACACTATTATGTTTAACGCATAATGAGCTGCCGGAGTTTTAAAGTTGAGTAGCGCTACATGCAGAGTTTAAAGTCGGTGCTAACATAAAGTAAAAGTATAAAATAAAAAGGGATTAGTAATGTTCGATACCGTCGTCAAAAGTGTAAACAACCTTTTATGGGGAGAAGGTCAGGTACTTATTTATATACTTTTGTTTACAGGTATATGGTTTTCGGTACGACTAAAAGCAATTCAAATACTTAAATTTAAACATATGTTTAGCCTTTTAAAAGGCAGCAGTAAATGTAAAAAAGACGACATTTCATCATTCCAAGCGTTGTGTACAGGGCTTTGCGCACGAGTAGGGACAGGTAATTTAGCCGGTGTGGCAGTGGCAATTTCACTTGGCGGCAGCGGCGCTATATTTTGGATGTGGGTAATCGCCATATTGGGCATGGCTACAGGCTTTGCCGAAAGCGTACTTGGGCAAGTATATAAAGTGCGCGATAGTGGCGGCGAGTTTAGAGGCGGCCCTGCGTATTATATTCAACAAGGTTTGGGTAGCCGGGCGTTTGCAATTGTGTTTGCCGCGTGTTTGTTTTTAGGTTACGGCTTTACGTTTAGCGCAATGCAAACTAACACAATTACCGACGCGCTTAATTACGCGTTTGAAGTTCCTACATTTTATTCAGGTCTGGTTATTACCGTACTCGCAGGCTCAATTATACTCGGTGGCTTTAAAGCAATTGCCCGTTTTGCAGAGCGTGTTGTGCCAATAATGGGCATTGTGTTTGTACTTGCTGCCGTAATTATTACTATTATAAATTTCACGCAAGTACCTGCCATGCTTAAAGATATATTTTTATCAGCATTTGGTTTACAAGAAGCCGGAGCGGGTGCAATGGGCGCAGCAATTAAAAACGGTATTCAACGTGGTTTATATTCTAATGAGGCCGGTGCAGGTAGTGTTCCGCATGCTTCAGCAAGTGCCAGCCCAATTCCTAATCACCCAGTAACGCAAGGTTACATACAAATGCTAGGCGTATTTTTCGATACAATCGTACTGTGTAGCTGTACCGCCGTTATTATTTTATTAGCCGATATAGACATTAGCGGCGAAATGGAAGGCATTCGTTTAACACAAAGCGCGATGACCGCTCACTTAGCACAAGGTGGTGTTTACTTTGTTGCAGCTGCAATTACCTTATTTGCATTTACATCGGTGGTGGCAAATTACGCCTATGCAGAGAGTAACTTGCACCTCTTTAAGCTCGACAACAAAGTAGGGCGCGGCATTTACACTTTGCTTTATTTATCAATGATGTTGTGGGGCGCATCAGCTACGTTAAAAGAAGTGTGGGATTTAGCCGATATTGCCTTAGGGCTAATGACAGTAGTTAACGTTATCGCTATTATACTGTTAACGCCGACTATTTTGTCTGTTACCAGCGATTACCACGCACAAAGAGACAAAGGTTTAGAGCCCGAATTTAAAGTAAAAGATGTAAAAGTACAGGGCAAATGCGAAGACGGCATTTGGGACTGATTAACGTATTTTAAGCACTTTTAACGATAAAAAGCGGTTTTATGGCAACATGAAACCGCTTTTTGTTTTGAATAATTATTCACTTTCAGTTTTAAATAAACAACTAAAATAATCAATAATAAAGGCACAGTTTTTTAGATGATAGAGATTCACGCAGGTAAAACCGCAGCAAAAATAATAAACGAACAAGGCTTTAAACCAGAACTTTTCACCTCATTTTTAGGCGCAAGTGGTGGCCCAAAATGGTTTACGTTATTTGGTTTAGATAAATATATTTTTGGTGAATTTTTTAAAAACCGAACTCAACCACTTAATTTAATTGGCTCATCTGCCGGCGCTTTTCGCTCTGCATGTTTTGCACAAAACGATCCTGTTGCAGCCATTGAGCGCTTAGCAAAATCGTATTCGCAAACCCGATACTCAAGCAACAAACCAACACCAAATGAAATTACAATAAAAGCGCGCGCTTTGCTTGAAGATGTTTTTGGCGATAACGGCGTAACCGAAATTATAAACAACCCCGTATTTAAAGCGCACTTTATTGTGGCAAAATCGAATGGCTTTATTGCCAGCGAAAATAAATTAATACAGTTAATGGGTTTATCAAAAAGTTATATGTTAAACCGCGTTAACCGAAAATTATTAGGCTCGCAATATGAGCGTTTTATATTTGGCCCAGCAACAAGCGACTTATCAATTACCGACAGCTACAATTTTAAAACACAAAACATAGCACTCACACAAACAAACTTAAAAGATGCATTACTTGCATCGGGTTCAATACCACTTGTTATGCAAGGCATAAAAAATATTGCAGGCTCGCCGCAAGGAATATATCGCGATGGCGGAATAATTGATTACCACTTTGATTTAAAAATTAATAACCCAGGACTTATTTTATATCCGCATTTTAATTCAGAGCCAAAAGCAGGGTGGTTCGATAAAAATTTAAAACGTAAAGTGTCACCACTCAATTACGATAATGTAGTGATGATCACCCCATCAAAAGAATTTATAGCAAGCTTACCTTACGGAAAAATTCCAGACAGGAATGACTTTACCGATCTCGATACCGATACACGCATTAAATATTGGAATACCGTTTTTAGTGAAACCGAAAAATTGGCTGAAGCGTTTGATACTAAATTGAAGTTAAATATAACTTTATAAAAGGCATGTAAAATGAGTTTAAGAATAAACTTAGAAAATAGAACTTAAGCTGAAATAGATAAAGAACCTGATATATGTTCAATTTGTGATAAAGCATAAATGCCTGTTAGAATATTTGTAACCATAACCAGTGAATTATAAAATTAGAAATAGTAATGAAATGCATGAATAATAATTGTACATCGATACAAAGCTCAATATTAACAAAAATATAAAGATGAAATGGATCATAATTAGATCAGTATTAGTGGAGTCTATAAAATATAAATTAAAAACCAAACGGTATGGTTCTTATATTTAAGATATTTAAAGTCCATAAATTACGGTATGGAAAAACATAATAAATAATAAAAATAATTATTTATTAATAACTTAGCATTACTGTCCTTGTTAACAGTAATGCTTGAGTATACTTTTAATCTTCATAAAGAAGTGTAATTTATGGTTTATTAAAGGTACAGTTTGCTGATAAAATCGAGCTATATTAAGGTAAAAAAGGATTTATATGTCTTTTAAAGGAACTCGGTGGTTTTACGAAGATTCACCAGAAGAACTTAGTTCATTAGACGAGTTATGTGAGCATTTGCATTCATTGTTATCATCATCGACTGAAGTTGACGATGACCGTGATCCCGATGGGGCTATTCTAATAGAGATGAAACATCTAGTCGAACGTCTAGGTAGTTTAAAAATTGAAATTTATTCCAATGAACATCCACCTCCGCATTTCCATGTAATAACACCTAATTCAAATGCATCGTTTAGACTTGATAATTGCGAGCTGCTTGAAGGAAATTTACCTAATAAGTATAAGAGAAAAGTTGAATATTGGTTTTATGAAAAAAACGCAAAAAAAGCTTTAATTTCATTTTGGGATAAAACAAGACCTACTAATTGCACTGTGGGGAAATATGCTATACCTGATTGAAATAATAATTTATTAAACTTTCATAAATCATAATTAGAAAAACTAAAGGAAGATAAATATTGAACCCGTTAAAAAAAAGCAAAGCAAACTTCAAAAGAAAGGTTGCTAATAAAACAGGTATACCAACAACTAAATCTGGCAGAACGAGGAAAGCAAATAAATTAAAACAGTATCTTATATTAGGGGTTATTATATTTTTACTATATAAATTTAATACCTGATAAATTTATAAGAGTTAGGGTTATATTCAGTATTAGTAATATAACAACTGTCAGTTTTATTTTAAATTAGTAGGGACTTATATAACGTGAATACATAATCATAGAACGCCTTATACATCACCACCCATAAATTACGTTATGTTAAATTGGTTGGGTTTTAATAAAGCGAGCGTGATTATACAAACCAGCTCGCTTTTAGGAGAGTAATTTGGTGGTTAATTAAGCTCTGAATCAACCCAAAACTTAGTTCCCTTTAATACAGCTTGTAGTGCAAGGCCATTTTCGGTTACAGAATATACAGTAACTTGATCTGCAATCGCTTCGGCAACTAGTGCACCGCCTTTATCTTCATATTTTGCTGCTGCATCAGCGTTTCCGCCAAATGCCCAACCATGTTCAATAAATCTATTTAGTGCAGCTTGGTTATGAAAAACCATTACAACGTTAAAATCTTTAACGCCTAAACCAAGTCCTAAACCGGCTTCGCCCATATTCATGTAAGTCGATTTACCTGTGAGATTATTTCTAACAACACCGTAACCACCGCCAAAGCTAGCAAGCACTACATTTACATTTGCGTTATCGAATACAGCATAACCAGCAGAGTTAGCAATTTGTTTTTTAACATCAGGTTTTTCAGCGTATAATTTATCTAATGTGTTTGCTTTCATACTTTGTACAAGTGAACGTTTTTCGCTTGGCGATGCACTACCTGTAGTAGCACACCCAGTTAACGCAACAGTTAAAGCAAGTACACTTAGTATAATTAGTTTTTTCATAATGTTTTCCTTAATAAGATATAGCAACCAACAACCATAGAATAATCACGATATTAAAATAATTAGAACTTTACTATGTCCAATACTAGACAGTATCGGACTTTAACGTTATTCTGTAAGTCTATTATTTAATTGAATATTTATACATTATGCTTGTTGCTTTGGTTGATACGTTAAAACAATTAAGATATCAAATTGCCCATCTAGATGACGGTACTTTAAATTCAGAATACCCAGAACTTGCATCCTTTATACAGGAAATTGGCTTGACTGTAACTGAATCAAAAGCCGATCTGACATTCTTGTATCAGTTTTTATATGTTTATGGCCGAAAGTCAGAAGCGACTTATAGTCGTTTTCGAAATGAGCTTGAACGCTTTTATTTATGGTCATGGTTAATAGCAGAAAAATCAGTATTCGATTTAAAACGTGAAGATATTGAAGCTTACGTTGATTTTATGGTCGAACCCGATAAAGCATGGGCTGCAACTTCAGTGCAATGGCGTTATAAAGATGAACAAGGAATTCGTCGATTAAACCAAAACTGGCGCCCTTTTATGCTTAAAGAATCCATTGCTAGTCAGCAAACTTTATCGTCTATGTTTACTGCTCTAAATGTATTTTATAAGTTTGCCTTACTAGAAGAAAAAACATTTGCTAACTTTGTCCCTGTTGTTAAAAAAAATAGTCCATACTTAGTTGTTCAATCACAAATTCAAATTCCAGACACATTAAGCGATATTCAATGGGAATACGTTTTTGGTGTAACGCGTGATTTATGCGAACATAACCCTGATTTAGAGCGAAACTTATTTACGCTTGCCTGCTTAAAAGGTCTTTATTTACGAATTTCAGAATTATCTGAGCGCCCACAATGGTCGCCGGTGATGTCTCATTTTTGGCAAGATAATGATGGCTTTTGGTTTTTACGTATAATGGGAAAAGGTAATAAATTACGAGATGTAACCTTAAGCGATGATTTTGTTGAATATTTAAAACGTTATAGACTATACAGAGGTTTACCTGCCCTTCCCCGTGTTGATGAATCAGATCCCTTGGTTCATAAAATTCGCGGGCAAGGTGGTATGACCGTAAGGCAAATTAGGCGTTTAGTTCAACAAAGTTTTGATTATGCACAGCAATCATTACTTGATGATGGTTTTAAAGATGATGCTGAACAACTTGGCGCTGCAACTGCGCATTGGCTTCGCCATACTG
Organism: Pseudoalteromonas sp. NZS127_1; assembly: GCF_015864295.1. Taxonomy (NCBI): domain Bacteria; kingdom Pseudomonadati; phylum Pseudomonadota; class Gammaproteobacteria; order Alteromonadales; family Pseudoalteromonadaceae; genus Pseudoalteromonas; species Pseudoalteromonas sp. NZS127_1. Next base: position 17,785 of record NZ_JADYXO010000010.1, read on the forward strand.
GTGCAACTCATGATGCGCAAACCAGACCGCTTAAACATTTATCGGAAGATTTAGGTCATTCTAAAATTGCGACTACCGATCAAATTTATATTCAAACAAATATTAAAGAGCGAGCAAAATCAGGACTTAAAAGGAAAATTTAATGGAGTATTTAGTAATAGCATTTATAGGCGGGTTATTTTTAATTTATTCTTTAACACTTCGCCAGTTAGAAAAAACAGAAGTAACAGGCCCAATGTTTTTTGTTGTTGGCGGAATATGTTTAGCTTTAATGCTACCCAACGAAGGGCATAAAATAAAAGAAGGCGTTGATCTTTTATTACCATTTATAGAGCTTACGCTAAGTATATTTTTATTTTCTGATGCAGCTAAATCAAAGCTAAGTGTATTAAGGCATAGTTTTCAGTATCCTAGTTTACTGTTGTTTGTTGCCCTACCCTTAACTTTATTACTCGGTATTGCTGTTGCTTTATTTTTCTTTGCTGAGCTTTCACTTATTCAAGCGGCTTTGCTCGCTATTATTTTAACACCTACTGATGCGGCATTAAGTAAAGGGTTACTAGCAAGTACACAAGTGCCAGAAAAAATTCGCGAAGGAATAAATACTGAAAGTGGTTTGAACGATGGATTATGCGTACCCATATTTTTAATATTTATATTACTCGCTAAAAATCCTGATTCAGCTATTACCGCAACACAAACATTAAGTGTGTTTGGACGAGAGCTTGGCTTGGCTTTATTAATAGCTATTACAAGTATTGCTGTTTTTATACCGAGTTTAAACTTTGCAATGAAACGTCATTACTTTGCACAAAATACCAGTCCATTTTTATTACTCGGTTTTGCAATGGCTGTATTTTCTGTCACTCAGTATTTTCATGGCAGTGGTTTTATTGCGGTGTTTATTGCAGGCTTATTATTTGATAAATTTTCGACCGAAGAAGTTAGAACAGAATTAATTGAAGACTCAGAGCACATAGCAGATTTCACATCGTTAATGATTTGGTGCTTGTTCGGGTTTGTTTGTGCTTACTTAGTTATTCCTAAATTAAATACTGAAATTATAATTTACGCTTTGTTAAGTACAACATTGATTAGAATAACTCCAGTTATGCTGTCTCTGCAGTTTACGGCATTGAGTATTAAAGAGCGTTTTACATTTGCGTGGTTTGGGCCAAGAGGATTAGCATCAATTGTTTTTACATTGATGGTGATAGATACGCAAATAGAAAACAAATATCAAATAGCGACAATAGCAATGACGACTATTCTGTTTAGTGTATTTATACATGGTATTAGCACTAAACCTATTGCTGATAGTTTTGTTAAAAAATAATTATTTAAACTAGATAAATTAAGAATACGTATTAAAAAAGGCGTAACGGTTATTTTCATCACTGATGAAGTTAATCGTTGCGCCTTTTTGTATTTAATAAATAATTTACTAAATTTGTATTTAGATAAAACTATTTAAGTACCTCTTATATAAGTGATCTTATTTAAGTACTCTTATTTTATAAAGTTATTTAAGAACCTGTGCTAGTAATTCAATTGGGTGTTTTGGTTTAAATTGTTCAAAACGTTTAACTTGGCTACGACAAGAAAATCCCGTAGATAAAAGTTGCTCAGGTTTATTTTTATCTACAATTGGTTTCCAGCTCATTTCGTAAAGCGCACGTGAGTTATCTTGATTTTGTGCTTCGTGGCCATAAGTTCCCGCCATTCCACAACAACCTGTATTTGTTGTTTTTAATGTTAAACCAATATCATTGAAAATTGTTTGCCATACATTTGCTGCTTTTGGCAGCGCAGTTGTTTCAGTACAATGACTCAGTAATGTAAATTCGGTATCTGTATTTTGTTTTGCGCTTAGTGATTTAAACGATTGTGTTTCGAGCCATTCATGGGCAAGTTGCACATTAAATTCACCACGGTTATTTTCTAAAATTGTATTATATTCATCGCGGTAACACATAACGAGTGACGCATCTAAACCGACTAACGGTGCATTAATATCATTTAATTTATTTAAAAACTCGGCTGCATTTTTAGCTGTAACTTTAAATTCATGCAAAAAACCTTTTACGTGTTGCGGTTTACCATTTGGTTTAAAAGGTAATAGCATTGGTTTTTTGCCAAGTTGGATTATTAAAGTAATAAAACTTTCTACTAATTCGGCTTCGTAAAAGCTCGTAAATGGGTCTTGTACTATTAATACATATTCACTTTGTTGCTCTGCATTTAATTTATTTAATAAGTCAAAATCGAATTTTTGTATTTTAGTAACACGCTTTGAAAGTGCAGGAATACTTAACTGTGGTGTATCAACATAGCCAACCGTTTTTTTAATAACATTACTAACTAATGATGTTTTAACAATTGGATTTATAACTTTAGCGAACTTTGCCATTAATGGCGCGCTATTTTCTATGTTACCAACAAGGTAATCTTTTAGCGGGCGTGCATAATAACTATGATAATAATTTAAAAAGCGCGAACGAAAAGTGGGTACATCTACTTTAATTGGGCATGCAGTTGTACATGCCTTACATGCTAAACATTCATCCATTGACGCTTTTACTTCGTGAGAAAAGTCGTAAATACCTTTTCGTTTTTCGCGGCTATGAACAAAACGTTCCCACCAGGTAATGACTTCACCTTTGTTAAGTTGCTTTTCTACTTCGAGCAAATCTACATTTTTTGACTCTTGTAGACGAAGCCATTCGCGCATTAAACTTGCGCGTCCTTTTGGTGAATTACGGCGATCGCCAGTTACTTTATACGATGGACACATAGGTGAATTTTCATCGTAATTAAAGCATATGCCATTACCATTACAGGTCATTGCATTGTTAAAACTGGTTTTAACTTCTATTGATATTTGCTTATCGAAGTGCGATCTCTTTTGTCCATCTACACTAACTAGTGAGTCTTCACTATCGATAGGAGTACATATTTTACCGGGGTTAATGCGATTATTAGGATCGAAAGCTGTTTTTATTTTTCGAAGTTGCGTATATAAATGCTCACCAAAAAACTCAGGGCTATATTCACTACGGTAACCTTTACCGTGTTCGCCCCACATTAAACCGCCGTACTTAGCGGTTAGTTTTACTACCTGATCTGAAATAGTTCTAAGTAGTTTTTCTTGTTCTGGGTCGCACATATCAAGTGCTGGGCGTACGTGTAAAACGCCCGCATCAACATGGCCAAACATACCATACTGTAAATTATGACTGTCGAGTAATGCTCTAAATTCGACAATATAATCTGCTAAATTTTCAGGCGGTACAGCGGTGTCTTCTGCAAAGGCGAGAGGTTTTTGGCTGCCTTTTACATTACCTAATAAACCCACTGACTTTTTACGCATTGCGTAAATTTTTAGTATATCGCTTTTATCACTGGTTAACTGATAACCAATAACGCCATTAGTTTGATTTTTTACGCATTCATCTAGAAGCTTACAAAGCGTGTCTACTTTGTCTTTTATATCATCGTTTGATACTGCATTAAACTCGACCATGTTAAGGCCTTGCATATCTTTATTTGGTACGTCGGTTATTAAGTCCGATACTAAATTCCAAATGATATCTTCACGCGCTAAGTTTAAAACTTTGCTATCAACGGTTTCTACCGATGTTGCACGTGCATCGACTAAAAATGGTGAATGACGAAGTGCTGAGTCAAAACTATCATACTTAATATTAATAAGCGTTTTGAATTCGGCAATAGGCGTTAGGTTTAATTTTGCTTCAGTTACTATACCTAATGAGCCTTCTGAACCCGTTATTAGTCGGCTCATGTCAAAGGTAAGTAAGTCATCACTTAGTACATGCTCTAGGTCGTAGCCGGTTAAAAAACGATTTAACCGTGGAAACTTAGCTAAAATAGCAGCGCGTTCATTAACTGATATATCTAAAACTGTTTTATATAAACTACCAATTAGTGAGTCTTGATTCGCTATAATTTGTGCTTTGTCGATGTCTATTGGGGAGGTGCACATAGGTGTGCCATCAACTAAATAAGTTGTTAGCCCTAAAACATGATCGCTCGTTTTACCGTAAACTAACGAGCCTTGCCCCGATGCGTCAGTACTTATCATGCCACCAATAGTTGCCCTGTTACTGGTAGATAAATCGGGTGAGAAGAAAAAGCCATAAGGTTTTAAAAAGTCATTAAGTTGATCTTTTATTACGCCGGTTTGAACGCGTACCCAGCCTTCTTCTACATTTATTTCGAGGATTTCGCGCATATAGCGAGACAAATCTACAACAATACCAGGTGTTAACGATTGTCCGTTTGTGCCTGTTCCACCGCCACGAGGACCAAAAGTTAATGATAAAAACGGGTCGCGAGATGCTGTTTGCAATGCGAGCTGAATATCTTTTTCACTTTTTGGAAAAATAACACCTTGCGGTATTTGCTGATACACACTGTTATCGGTTGAAGCGGTAATACGCGTTGCATAACTTGCGTCGGTATCTCCGGTAAAACCTTGGTTTGCAATGGTATTTAGGTAGTTTGCGACAAGTTCTGTCGCGGCATCTTGCTGTGTAATTGTTGCTATCATGACGGCGATATTTTAGGGCATTTGACTAATTATATCATGGTGATGGCGAATAGAAATTGAAGATTTTACAGTTTGTAACACTCTTTTAGTCGATTTTAATGCAGCTTAAATTATACTCATGCTAACAAGTAATGAGGTGTGTTATATGAAAAAATTACTATTACAGATCAGTGGCGTGTTATTTATTTTGCTAGGATTATTTTTTGCGATTGTAGCTAGGGCGTGTTGACCTTTGGTTGTTGAATTTGCAGCAGTATGTTTGGTTTTTAGGCAAGGCAGAGCCTATGTAGTGTGGTTGCTCCCCATAAATAGGCGATAACGCAGCATAAATACCAAACATGCGCTGCCCAATGGGTTCTTTCTAGGGACGATTAACTCTTTGTTGCTCGGTTTTTACTTAGCCCACTAGGTTACAAACCTCGCGCCGCGATTAAATCGCCCCTAGATTGAACAAATTTCAATCCACAAAGATCAACACGCCCTTAGCCTTCACTTATATTTTTTATGGCGGGTTTATTGTGTTTTTCGTTTTACTACCCTAAAGCGCGACATTACTTATCATTTTGTCAAAAGGCGTTAACTAAATCATGTGCTTATTTAGATAAAAAATTAGCCCGTTAATTTACTTTTAATTGAGTATAAAAAAATGCCAGCAATTTATTGCTGGCATTTTTTATAGCTTACCTATTTATTACTTTGCTAATTTTTTAGCTAGGTATAACCATGTTTCTATTACTGTATCTGGGTTTAATGAAACAGAGTCAATACCCTGCTCTACTAACCATGCTGCAAAGTCTTCGTGATCTGAAGGACCTTGACCACAAATACCTACGTACTTTCCTTTTGCTTTAGCTGTTTTAATTGCCATAGAAAGTAGCTTTTTAATTGCAGGGTCACGCTCATCAAATAAATGTGCGATTAAACCAGAATCACGATCAAGACCAAGCGTTAACTGTGTTAAATCGTTAGAGCCGATAGAAAAACCATCAAACATTTCTAAAAATTCATCTGCAAGTAATGCATTTGAAGGTAGCTCACACATCATGATTACTTTAAGACCATTTTCGCCACGTTTAAGGCCATGCTCTTCTAGTAGTTCAATTACGCGTTTGCCTTCTTCAAGGGTACGTACGAATGGGATCATGATTTCAATATTCGCCATATCCATGTCGTTTCTTACACGTTTTATTGCTTCACACTCTAGTGCAAAACAATCGCGGAAGTCTTCAGAGATATAACGTGCGGCACCACGAAAACCAATCATTGGGTTTTCTTCTTCTGGCTCGTATTGCTGGCCACCAACTAGGTTTGCGTATTCGTTTGATTTAAAATCAGACATACGAACAATTACACGCTCTGGTGCAAATGCACACCCTAGAGTAGAAATACCTTCAACCAGTTTTGTTATGTAAAATTCTACTGGTGATTCGTAACCGGCAATCATGTCAGTAATTTCTGCTTTTAATGCATCTGTTTGAGCATCAAAATTTAATAACGCTTTAGGATGAACGCCAATCATACGGTTGATAATAAATTCAACTCGCGCAAGGCCAACACCTGCATGCGGTAAGCGTGCAAAGTCAAATGCACGATCGGGGTTACCCACGTTCATCATAACTTTCATTGGAAGTTCTGGCATTTTATCAACGCGTGACGTTAGTATTTCAAAATCTAAAATACCTTCGTAAATAAAGCCGGTATCGCCTTCGGCGCACGATACAGTGACTTCTTGTCCCGCTTTAATTAAATCAGTTGCGTTACCACACCCTACAACTGCTGGAATACCAAGTTCGCGTGCAATTATTGCCGCGTGACACGTACGTCCACCACGATTTGTAACAATCGCTGCAGCACGTTTCATGATTGGTTCCCAATCAGGGTCGGTCATATCGGTTACTAAAATGTCGCCTACTTGTACCTGATCCATTTCTTTAATTGAATCAAGAACACGAACAACACCGCTACCAATTTTATGACCAATTGCACGGCCTTCAACAACAACGTTGCTTGTACCATTTAATTGAAAGCGTTCCATTACGTTAGAGTCTTCGTTTGAGCGAACAGTTTCTGGACGTGCTTGAACTATATATAGTTTGCCGTCGTTACCGTCTTTTGCCCATTCGATGTCCATAGGACGACCGTAATGTTTTTCGATGATTACAGCTTGCTTGGCAAGTTCTTGCACTTCTTCATCTGTAATCGAAAATTTATTTGAAAGCTCAGGGGCAACATCAACGATGTCTACTTGCTTACCGTGTGCTTTATCTTCTGAGTAAATCATTTGAATGGCTTTAGAACCAATGTTACGACGTACTACTGAAGGTTTATTTTTAAGGAGTGTTGGTTTATGAACATAAAACTCATCAGGGTTAACTGCGCCCTGTACAACCATTTCACCTAAGCCGTAGCTTGATGTAATAAATACAACGTCTTCAAAACCAGACTCTGTATCAATGCTAAACATTACGCCAGATGCTGACTTATCTGAACGTACCATGCGCTGAATACCCGCTGATAGGGCCACACCACGGTGATCGTAACCTTGGTGAACTCGATATGAGATTGCACGGTCGTTAAATAATGAAGCAAATACGTGTTTAATAGCGACCATGACTGAATCGATACCAACAACGTTAAGGAAAGTTTCTTGTTGCCCTGCGAATGATGCATCTGGCATATCTTCAGCGGTAGCTGATGAACGTACTGCGAATGATACATCTGCTGCAGTATCGCCATGGAGTTGGCTATATGCGTCGCGAATGGCTTGATCTAGGTTTGGTTGGAATGGTGTGTCGATTATCCATTGGCGGATGTCGGCACCGACTTTAGCGAGTGTATTTACATCATCAACATCGAGTGTATCTAGAATGTTGTGAATTTTTGCTGTGAGTCCTGATTGATCTAAAAACTCATTAAAAGCATCTGCGGTAGTTGCGAAACCACCCGGTACTTGTACACCAGCGTTTGCTAGGTTTGAAATCATTTCACCAAGTGAAGCGTTTTTACCGCCAACTCGAGGAACATCTTGCATACCAAGCTCTTGATACCAGAGAACGTATTCTTGCACGGATCTTTCTCCAAAAAAAACAAATTGTAGGTCTAACTGTGAGAGTTAAGAAAGAAAACCTTTTATAAAGGTCATCATCATTCTACACTGGCAATAGTCCTCACGTAAACCGTGAGAAACCCATTTTAGGGATTTAAACGCAATAAAAAGGTTAATTATGAGAACTGCTTTTTATATATCAGATGGAACCGCTATTACTTCAGAGGTATTTGGGCATGCGACTTTGTCGTTGTTTCCTATCGATTTTAATCATAAAACAATTCCATTTGTAGAAACTGAAGAGAAAGCGCACGAAATTAAAGTATTAATTAATGCAACCGCTGCAAAAACAGGCGAAAAGCCATTTGTTTTTTTTACTTTTGTTAACCACAATTTAAGTGAAATTATAAAATCGGCTGATGCAGTCACGTATGACTTTTTAACTACATATAGCGAAAAAATAGAAAAAGAACTCAATGTAGCCCCAGTTCCTAAAATGCATCGTACGCATTCTATCCACGAAAAAAGTTATGATTTTAGAATTGATGCGGTTAACTATGCACTTATGAATGATGATGGCGGAAATATTAAAAACTTTTCTGAAGCAGACATCATTTTAATTGGTGTTAGCAGAAGTGGTAAAACACCCACAAGCTTATACTTAGCACTGCAGTACGGCATCAAAGCGGCTAACTACCCTATTACAGAAGAAGATTTAGATAATGAAGGTTTGCCTAAATGTTTAGTCCCTTACAAACATAAGTTATTTGGACTGACGATTGACCCTGAGAGACTTGCGGCTATTAGGCATCGACGTATGGCGAACTCTAAGTATGCTTCAATTAAACAGTGTCGTATTGAGGTTCGCGAAGTGGAAATGTTGTATAAGCGTCATAAAATTGCTTACTTTAATTCTACGCATCATTCTGTTGAAGAAATATCTGCAAAAATATTGATAGAAACAGACTTGGAGCGACGTAAGTACTAACTTACTAATAAAATTAAAAACAAAAAAACCGCAACTAAGCGGTTTTTTTAGTATCAATAAATATTATTTACGTGCGTCTTTTAGTAAATCAGCTACTAAAAAGCCTAACTCTAATACTTGGTCGGCATTAAGGCGTGGATCACACTGCGTTTTGTAACGCTGTGCTAGGTCATCGTCAGATAAACCGTAAGCACCGCCAGTACACTCTGTAACGTGCTGGCCTGTCATTTCTAGGTGAACACCACCTGCGTATGAACCTTCAGCTTTGTGTACAGCGAAGAATTGACTAATCTCGCGCATAATATTGTCGAAGTTACGTGTTTTGTAACCTGATGTCGCTTTTTCAGTGTTACCGTGCATTGGATCTGAGCTCCAAATTACTTTACGGCCTTCTTGTTGAACTCTTCTTACTAGTGCTGGAAGTTTTTCAGGAAGTATATCTGCACCCATACGCGTAATTAGCGTTAAACGACCAGGAATGTTATCTGGGTTTAATGCATCAATTAAACGAATTAGGTCATCTGGGTCCATACCTGGGCCAACTTTAACACCAATTGGGTTTTTAATGCCTTTAAAAAATTCAATATGTGCATGGTCTAGTTGACGAGTACGTTCACCAATCCAAACAAAGTGAGCAGAACAATCGTACCAATCACCAGATAAGTGGTCGCGACGAGTAAGCGCCTCTTCGTAACCAAGTAGTAACGCTTCGTGAGAAGTGTATAAATCGGTTTCTTTTAAGCTTGGCGCAATTGTAGAGTTAATTCCGCACACTTCCATAAACTCTAGTGCGTCTTGAATTTTATCAGCAAGTTGTTGGTATTTTTCTTTAAGTGGATTTGCAGCAACAAAGCCCATGTTCCAACGATTTACCTGGTGAAGATCGGCAAGGCCACCTTGTGCAAAAGCACGTAATAAGTTTAACGTAGCGGCACTATGATGGTATGCAGTCATTAAGCGTTGTGGATCGGGTATACGTGCTTCTTCTGTAAACTCGATATTATTAATAATGTCGCCACGGTAAGATGGTAAAGACACGCCATTAATTGTTTCTAAGTCTGCTGAACGAGGTTTAGCGTATTGACCAGCCATGCGCGCTATTTTAACTACAGGGCATTTACCGCCGTAAGTTAATACAACAGCCATCTGTAAGATTGTTTTGAATGTATCGCGAATGTTAGCGGCATTAAAATCGCTAAATGATTCTGCACAGTCACCACCTTGAAGTAAAAAAGCTCGACCTTCGCACACATCTTCAAGCTGTTTGAATAGGCTTCTTGTTTCTTCAGCAAAAACTAAAGGCGGTGCCGTTTTTAATTGGCTTTCTACTGATTTAAGTATTTCTTGATCCGGGTACTGTGGCTGCTGCAGTATTGGCAGCTCTCTCCAGCTATTTGGGTTCCACGATTGCATAATTTTTCCTCATTCCTACATTACCTGATAAGAAGAAATTAACGTATGCAGGCCCCTATGTTCAAGGACTAAATTCACTATTTTCCAATTATTTAGTTATGAGTTAAGTATAAAAGTAATCTTACTTAACCTAGGTGGTTATATAACATACACTTTAGTTTTATTTCGAAGAAACTAAAGTGTTTAAATACATGCGTTTAGAGCTAACTATTTACAATTTTAACGCATTGAGAATAAATAGTACATAAGGGTATGTTATACGTAATTTAGCTAGGAACACATCATACTTAAATGGCAACTTCTGTAATCTTAACTTTACGCGGATAATTAATTAATAGCTATCAAGTGCTATGTACAGACCTTAATGTATGATATGAGCATTTGCAGTAATCATTTATCTGCGCTTTAAATCCTAGACGCATAGTCTTGTATAGCACTCGTATGCAGGACTATATTCATAAGTGCCACAACTTAAAGGTGTGGTAGGCCATTAAGTTTTCTCTTCAAAGTGATAGTGCTAATTTACAATTCATCATGATTAAAGCCCCTACTGCTTGAAGTATCCTTAAAGAGGAACTGATATCAAAAAGCATTTGTAGTCATTGTAACCTTTAGGCTGATCACCGTACTGCCAACACGGTGTAATATGAGTCAGTAATTATAAATACTAAGACTGTTAGATAAATATATGAAAATTATATAACTCCGCTTAACTCATTTTTCTAAACTTAGTTTTATCACCTACTACGTAGATAATCTAGTACTTGGCGTATTAGCCTTTTTATATACGATAAAGTAAATACTCCAATGTCATATAAATTAGTAAGGAGTTTCAATCTTTCTTAGTATATATATTCTCACTATAAAGAACACATCATACTTATTTTAATTATAATGTAAGTATAATCACCGAGTGCTGTTAATTATTAATTTAAACAAAGCAAAATGCATGTAATAATATAAGACTAGTAAGATGTGTTCTTTGAGGTGTGTAATGGTAACTAAAGTACAAATTAGAAGTCAGTTTGATTTAATGAACGAATTAACTTTGAGGTTGATTGAAGAACTAAAAGAGTGTGAATTCTCCAAAGCGGAATATTATCAATTACCAGATGTAAGTAGTTTCGATGAGAGTAAAGTTCCAGAATCTATACTTGTTTCTAAAATCACTGGAGTACCTGCTCAAAAATCAATCCTAAACTCTTTTTCAGACATGTATAAAAAATCAGGATTAAGCAGTCGTGTTTTAAAAAGGCACCCTGGTTTGCTCGTTATTAAAAATGCAGATAAACAAGCTTTAAATAATCGTATAGCTCAAGTAAATAAAGCTAAAGCTACGTTTAAAGAATGTATTTTAGCTATTGATAGCAACGATGCTCGATTTGAAGCAGTTCACAATGCTATACCAAATTTAATAACGCTTGCTGCGTATCGTAAAATTCATAGTGAAAGCGAATCGCCATTTTCGGTTAGGTTTACTTGGATGCACAAACACGCAACTAAAACGCTGACTAAAAAAATGGCTCTCGAAATGCTCGACAAATCGGCCAGTTATCGAAATCCAAGAATGATAGATCAACAAAAATGGCAATCACTTGTAGCTCAAGAACAATTACGGGTTGCTAGTTTAGGCGAAAAGGAAAAACTTAGAATTCGCCGCCCTACTCGAGTGAGTCCACAGGTAAATGTGAGATATACGGCGCAAAATCGCTATCATGTGAGTGCTGCATTACCCTTTATTCTGATTAATCCAGAACCAGACGTAAAATTAGGTATATTACCTGATTATCAAAAACCCGAAACTCACCCTCGTAAGCGCGAGTATGATTTTTTGGTTGATAGGTTATATTTAGAACAGGTTGAGCGGTAGTCATTATGTTAAAAAGGCCACATAGTGTGGCCTTTTTAGTTATGCGTACAGTATTTAAAATAACGGTTATTATTTTTCTACTATTTCTTCAATTTTATCTTCATCAATCAGCACGGCATTTTCAACAATGCGTTTACCGCCTTGGATTTCAATGCGTTTATTGTGTTTGTTCAATGTAAGTATTTCATCGCAAAACTGATCAGACGGGTGCATTTCGTATGTGTAATCGATAATGTTACCGGTTTTGTCATCTTTAACGTTTGTAATGCTGTATTCTGATATTGCACCTTTTTCAATCAAATCTTTCATTGTGGTGGTCATATCACGACGAAGTGCTTTTAATTTATTTTCGGTAATATCATCAGTTGAATAAATAGATCCGTATTTTTCCATAATAGAAAGTAATCTAAAATGGTACGTTTTACCTGGTGCTGCATAACGCCAAAGGTGATACAAACGAAGCATCATCCAACGCGATAATCCACGTTTTAATTCTTGTGCGCTATTAAAGTAATACCCTTTGTATTCAAGGTTATCAATCATGTTATGAACAAATGCATTTAAACAGGCGACGCATTTTACATTGCCACCCTGACCTTTTTTGCCACTAAAATGCAGTGACGATAAAAAGTTCATGTTTGACTCGTAAAACGAATCATCTATATCAGAATTTTTAGTATCTGTTGCCGAATATTTAAATGAAAGTTTAGAACCTTGCAATGCTTCAAGTGACTCTTTTATTGCAGGATATGGCATTGACTGCCCTACCGCTTTGAGCTCTTGTGCTAATTCGTTCATAGAAAAAACAACCGCGTATTGAATACCGGATTTAAAATTAATTTTAACTATTTTGCCTTTAGAAGCTAAACGAATAAGTGCTCGCTCTACTTTTTCTTCTCTATCTGATGGCCAAACAAGGTATTCAACATCTTCGCCATCTTTGCGTGTACTTACAACAGCTGGCGTTATTTTTATTTCGCCATCGTACAAAATACCATCTACTTTTTCAGATATTTTACGCGTAATAATTGTTTTTTTAGGCGCTTCTTCAAGTGGCAATTTTTTATAGCCCGAGCGAACAAAGCGTCCCCACAAATCATAGTGATTAAACGTGTTTGAATATGCACGTAATCCATGTGCTGCATTTTCAATAGAAATTCGCACGTCTTTGTTGTCTGTAAATAGTGCTAAACTTTCGTTATCTATTGCACTTTCCACCCCGTGGATTTGGCCCCTAAGTGTATCGGGCAAGTTATCTACCGAGATGTTGACCTTTCGGCTCATTGTTCTTATTTCCATTTTTATTGCGACAGCTAATAACAACACATTAAGCAACAAAAGTTAAATGTTTAAGTTAGTATAAAAGTGATCTGACTTTAAATAAAACGTTTGGATCACTATTATACTAAGTGATGTACATTACTTACGATTTCAGATCATATTTATACTAACTGGACTATCACAAATCTAATTTTTACTAACTCAGCTGTTATTTTGTCCATTACAATGGCTTAATTTTAAAATTAAGCACGACAAATACACCAAAAAATATATTCCCCTGTGGATAAAGCCTTATCGAGTTAGAATAGATCTGATCTGTACCAAGTACAGATCAGATCTATACTAATTAAAAGCGTATTTTTATGTTGCGACTAGTGTATAACTTTATAATTTACTTAGTAAAAAACTGATCTGCAGGGCTCTTTTTGTTCATAACTTCATGCGTAACCTGTGTATAACTCTATATTTAAAATAGACCTTAGTAAAAAGCTGATCCGCAGGTAGATAAAGATCTGATCTTAACCAAGTATAAACCTGATCTGCTTTTTTAAACATTATTCATATAAATCATAATGTTATGTGCTAATTTTACACCCTTAACCTTTATTACCTTATATATTTAACCACCTTTAAACTTCTTTATTTATACTAAGCAATATTAAAGGTGTAAAAATATTTTTAGATGTCTTGTTTTTAAAATGCATGTCGTCTTAAATAGTTGTTTACAGCTATTTGAATGGACATTATACTAACTGCCTAACTTTGAGGAAGAAAGTATGTCTATCAACAATAACGCATTAAGTACCTATCGGCTTTTGAAAGCCACAGCTGAAGTTGCTGAAAAATCATTAGAAGGACGTATTCAGCACTACCGTGCCCATCTTAAATCAGAAGAAAAAGAATTAAGAACGTATACACAAAAAGCAGCTGCTGATTTATTAGGTTGTAATAATCGTACTTTAAAAAGACGTCATGATAATGGTGACTTCGATGATTTAAACATAAAACGCGGTGCTAACGGTCACTATGCTTACACATTAGTAAATATTTTTGCTATGGCCGATATTATGGACATTAAACCAGATCATCGTACTGGTGATGACAAACTGCAAGTTATTGTAATTAATTCTCTCAAAGGCGGCTGCGGTAAAACTACCAGTATGGTTAATATAGCGGCAGCGCTTGCAACTACAAATATTAAACGTTATCGCATTGGTATTATAGATTTAGACCCACAAGGCTCTTCTTCAAGCTTTTTTCCTTCAAGTGAGCACGACCCGATTACTGTTGGTGATTTAATGCGTGATTGCATAGATTTAGACGAGGGTGAAACATGGCCTGAATTTGTGTCTAACTCATTTTTACCAACGCATATCCCAAATATTCGTGTATTACCATCGGGTATGGATGACTTTTACTTTGAGCACGAAACGGCAACATTGCTCAAAGATACCTCAAATTATGAGCAAACTCGCCATTACCACAAGTTACTTGAGAAAGTAATTGATCCCGTTAAAGACGAGTTTGATATTATCTTAATTGACACAGCACCTACCCTTAACTTCATGTTTTATAATGCATTAATGGCCTCTACGGCGATGCTTATTCCTGTTCATCCGGAAGCTGTAGATTTTGATGCTAATAACAAATATTTAAAACGACTAGGTGAGATTTACCATACAGTTGCAGCACTTGGCCATGAGGGCTGGGACTTTATGCAATTTTTAGTGACCAACTATGTGAAAGGTAATCACTCACAGCGCGATATCGTCAAAGATGTTCGTAGTGCATTTGGTCGCCAAGTAATGAGCTACCCAATCAATCACAGCTCCGCGATTACCGCTAGTTCATCGTCTTTCAACACTATTTTTGATCAAAAAGCATCAGACAGCTTAGCAAGTCGTGAGTCATTAATGCGCGCTCAAGAAAATATTAAAGATGTGGTCGATGAGCTAGAAATGCTTATTCGTTCAAATTGGCAGTCAACTCAATCAACACTCAATACCCCTAAGTAAGGATGTTAAATAAAAATGGCTAAAAAACGTAAAAATGACACCCGCTTAGATCCATTTGCAACTGCTGTAGGCAGCAGTAGTCTTGATGCATTACTAGAACAAGCCAATGCTGGCGATGTAATTAGAATGCCTGCACCGAGTGACCCCGCTCGTCAAATTACGCTTGTTTGTAAAGTGATCGCACATGCTGATATTGAATCTACCACTGGTGTATATGGCAAAAATCGTCGTGTACAGGCACTTCTAAACGAAAAGTCAGTATCAGACATTCTTCCTGCAATTCGTGAGGATGGTCGAAATCAACATCCTGCCCTACTTTGGGATCAAGGTGACAAAAGTTTAGTTCTGGCAGGTTCACGTCGTCGTATGGCCTGTATTTTAGGTAACGCAGATTATTTAGTACTTAGTTCAAGCGATTTTACTGATCAAGATGCAAAAATTTTAGCGGTATCTTCAGATCAATACATTGCTCCTAGTTTATGGGAGCTTGGCCAAGCATACCAACAAACTAAAAATGAGCTTATTGAGCAAGGTAAAAAAGGATCTTACAGAGAGATTGCCGCGGTAGAAGGTGTATCGCATACTGCAATTGCAGATGCAATTAAAGCTTATGAGCAAATTCCTGCTGATGTCATTGCGCTTTACCCTACTGCTAATCACGTAGGTCGCGAAGTCGCTAAAAAGCTTGTTAGCGCAAAGGAGCGAGACGAAGAGGCGTTTAATCAACTTGTTAGTGCCCTTGCTAGTGATGAAGAGTTAAATGCGATTACAAGCGACGACAAGCGTGCAATGGCGATCACTAGATGCCTAACTTCAGAGCCACAAGTAGCTGTTAAGCGCGAAGCTGTACTAGAAAATAACTTCATATCGGTACAACGCAATTTAAAAAGCGGTGATGTCTCTATCAAAATTGATAATAAAGTAATGACAGACAAGCGCTTAGAGCAATTAACTAAGTTATTAAGTGCCTTTAATTAGTTAGTTAAATAATGATCTGTCAGGCATAATTACTTAGTTAAATAGTGATCTGGCAGATTGTTTTGTTAGTAAAAATCTGATCTTTACTAGCCTATTTCCTCTTTAAATAATCATATTCCTTCTTCAAGATCACTTTTTTACTAACTAATCTCCTCTTTTTAGCTACATTCCTTCATTTATTATTATTGTTAGTAAAATCGTGATCTGTAATGCCTACTTTTATGTTTCTAACTATATGTAACTTCTACCATTGCAGTTGTTTTAAATATTATTTTGTAAAATTGGATGCTTATTTTTACTTACAAACCGATTTTTTACTAAGTTATCAGCTCCAACCAGTTTATATCTTGTTAATAGTGCTTTAGCTCAGAGCATATAAGGCATATACTGGCAGGATTATTTTTAAAATTTAATGCTTAGAGTGACATGTCTGCTAACTTATCAAAAAATGATTTAATGGCTATTTTTGAAGAAATTAAAAATGAGCAGGCTACCCAGTTTCCTCTGTCTGAACGCTTTATCAAAAAACTTTTCCGTGAAAATGTTTTAGATAAAGGCAAAGAATATTACAAGAAAGGTCAAATCACTTGGCTAGAACACACCCCTAATTTTTCTGTAGTCGACTCTACTGTACAAGTGGATAATGGATCATCGTTTAACCAACGTATTGAGATCAGTAAAGTACCAACTGGCTATTCTGTTGATACGCATTGTACGTGTAATGCAAAAACTAAATGCCGACACTTAGCTGCTATTTTATTTAAGCTCAAAATAGAGCACTCTGGTGAATATGGCGAAGATTATTTTATTAATGACTGGTTTAGCGAATTAAGCGCACTTAAAAGTGGTGATCAAAACACGCCATCGCAAGTATTATTATTTGTATTAGATATTGAAAATAACAAAGTATTCTTAACACCTAAAATAGCGAATGTTGAGACTAAAAAGAATTACACGCTAGGTCGAAACCTGACTGAGCAGCAGTTAAATAGTTTTGTAACGCCGAGTGACTTACTCGAAAGTGATTTTAGATTATTTAGTTGGATACGCTCACAAAATGCAGTGGGAAGTATTGAGCTAAAAGGCCAGTGGGGTTTTAGTGCCTTACAACAGTTGATAGCTACAGAACGCCTGTTTTTCCAGCGTTCTCGAGTACCAATTAAAGCGCAATCTGGCCAAGCATTAAGTTTTAGTTGGGAGCAAGATAAAGATCTCTCACAATTAGTTATTAAGCTTGAGCAAACACAAAACTGGGCTTTATTAAAAACAACACCACCTACTTACCTCGATTTAGATCATTTAAAAGCGGGCCGTCTTCGCACCCCATTGAGTGCAGACGAAATAGCACATTTACAAACTATGCCTGCTTTGCATGACGCTAATTTTGATAGAATATACAAGCAGCTTGCCGATAACTTTGGTGCAGGTGTAATACCCCACCCTACTAATTTACAGCCAACATTGCCTAAAATCTCTAGTAATGCTGTTTTAAAAGTAACTATGGGCGATCAAGGTTTATCTCTTTCGTTGTTATTTAAGTATAAAAATAAAAACTATTTAGCAGGTGCAGCACCTGCAAGTACGATTAATAGTGCATTTGAAAATACTGTAACTAACGAACTAATTAACTTAGGATTTGAATTTTGTAAAGGGGGTTTACAAAGTGAACTGGTATTTACAAAGCAGTCTTCAATCCATTTGCATTGGCTAATATACGAAGTATTCCCTGGCTTTAAGCAACGTGGTTGGCAAGTAAGTGTAAGTAAAGTAACGAGTCCTAATCCGCAGTGTGAAGTTAGTTTACATGTACACCGCGCAGCAGGGCATCAAATGCACTGCAAAGTATTGCTATGTGATGCTAAAGCATCGCTGTTGTTTACTAATACTGACCCGCTATATCAGTCATTAAATCGCCAAAGTGAACTATTTTACTACTATCCGCTTGGTCGTGAATTTGGGGTTATCAATAAGTCAGCAATTAACTTATTAAATGAATTTAAAGAGCGTTTTGAATTTGTAAAAACACGAGACGAATTTAATATTCCGCTTTCGTATTTACCTGAATTAGTAAAGCACACTGCTATAAACGTAGAGCTTCACGACGACTCATTAGAGCTATACTTACAAGAGCTAAATAGTCCCGATAAAGCAATTACTAAGGTTTCATTACATGGCTTAAATGACTCAGTAACACTTCGTGAGTACCAACAGCAAGGTGTTGACTGGCTTAGCTTTTTAAAACGTCACCAATTAGGTGGTATTTTAGCTGATGACATGGGCCTGGGTAAAACCTTGCAAGTTATTGCATTTTTAGCCAGTACATTTAACCACCCGCAAGCAGGCCCTACACTTATAGTGTGTCCAACTAGTTTGGTGAGTAACTGGGAAAACGAAATTATTAAGTTTGCTAAAAGCTTAAAAGTCACCACTATTTTTGGTTCAAATCGTAACGATCCTTTACAGCACTTAGCGCAAGCGCAGTGTATACTTACTACATATCCACTTTTAAAGCGTGATATTGCATATTATTCGCCATTATATTTTGAAAATATAATCCTCGACGAAGCACAATACATTAAAAACGATACCGCACAGGTTTCGCGATTAGTTAAACGCTTAAATGCCGACTTTAAACTTTGTTTAAGTGGTACTCCAATCGAGAATAATTTACTTGAGCTTAAATCGTTACTCGATTTTGCTATGCCATCGTTACTTGGGTCTCAAGCCCACTTTAAGCAGCACTTTCAAACGCCTATTGAGCGTGAAGCTGATATGGAGAGAGCTGAGCAGTTAAAAGCGTTAATTATGCCTTTTATAATGCGCCGCACTAAAGCACAAGTAGCGCAAGAGCTGCCTGAAAAAACAGAGCTAACTAAAGAGTTTGAGTTTGAGCCTAAGCAAAAAGAAATGTATCAAGGTATTACACGTTCATTAGAAGAGAAGCTAATAGACTTATTTGCCGAACAAGGCGCACAAAAAAGTAAACTTGCATTTTTAGAGGCACTTTTAAAGTTAAGGCAAATTTGTTGCCACCCTAAATTAATAGATCCAGACACTCAAGCAGGCTCTGCTAAGCTTGAATGGTTAACAACACACTTACCGCTTATGTTAAGTCTCGGTCGTAAAATTATTATATTTAGTCAGTTCACATCGGCACTTGATTTAATAGCCCAACGCCTCGAAGAAATAAACATTAACTTTAGTATGCTTACAGGCCAAACGCGCCACCGCGATAAAGTAATCGACGAGTTTACCAGTGGTAAAACATCAGTGTTTTTAATTAGCTTAAAAGCTGGCGGTACAGGCCTTAACCTTACACAAGCCGATACAGTTATTCACTTTGATCCATGGTGGAACCCTGCTGTAGAAAAACAAGCGACTGATAGAGCTTACCGTATTGGCCAAACTAACCCTGTATTTGTGTATAAGCTCATAATGAGTAATTCAATAGAGCAAAAAGTATTTAAAATGCAACAAGACAAACAGGCCCTTGTAGATGCGTTATTTACTGATAAATCAATGAGCTTTACAAAGTTTGATGAACAACAAATGTTATCGCTAATTAAAAACTAAATTGATTTAAAAAGTTTTGATCTTTTTATGAACTTAATTAAAAAGCGGACGTCTACTATTATGCTTGTTGGTTAATTGCAGTTAGCACAAGCATCATGTTGATTCCCCATTTAGTTACTAATTTTAGTAATGATTAAGCCAGCCCATTTTGAGTTGGCTTTTTTTATGCCTAAAATTTAGCGTTCGGCACTTATTTTAAAAGTTTTTACTTTTTTATGAACTTAATTAAAAAACGGACGTCTACTATTATGCTTGTTGATTAATTGCAGTTAATACAAGTTTTCATGTTGATTCCCCCCATTTAGTTACTAATTTTAGTAATGATTGAGCCAGCCCATTTTGAGTTGGCTTTTTTTATGCCTAAATTTAGCATTCAATTTTATTTTAAAAGTTTTGATCTTTTTATGAACTTAATTCAAAGAGCGGCGTCTACTATTATGCTTGTTGATTAATTGCAGTTAATACAGGTTTTATGTTGATTTCCCCCTATTTGATTACTAATTTTAGTAATGATTAAGCCAGTTCATTTTGAACTGGCTTTTTTTATGCGCATAATTTGATTTGTTTAAATCAACCCGAATAAAAATAAATGATCTTTCGTAAATTAATTTGAATTAATTATTTTGTTTTCCGGTCTACTCTAATGCCTGTTGTTATATAGCCTCACCCAGTAATATTAGTTATTTTGGTGATTATGTATTTAAGTTGCAGCTTACTCGGGCACATGTTGATTTTCCCTTTGATTACTTAATTTAGTAATATTTGACCAGCTTATTTTGAGCTGGTTTTTTTATGTCTGTAATTTCTTTGCTCCCCTACTTCTATTGCGTGTTATTGGTTATGATGGCATGTCTCTAAATTTTATAAGTTTATTTTATGCTCACTCAAGTACTCACTAATATTGATTGGCTAAGCGCCGGTGCTGGTGTTGCGTTAGGCGTTGTATTTTACGGCGTTGTATCAACACAGCTTCGCAAAAAGCTACATCTACAAATAAGCGAACAGCAGCAACAGCTTTCCCTATTACAAAATCAATTTGATAATAAAGAGCTGCAATATAGTGCCTTGCAAGAAGATCACGAACTGCTAGAACATACTCACCAAGAACAGCGCGATGAAGCCCAGCATTTTAAAACGCGTTTTAGCGAACAAGAAAAACAAAGCATTCAATACAATCACTTTTGGCGTAAAGCCGAAGGCGAGCTTGCAGCGCTTCGTGAGCAATATAATCAACGCGATGTTGAATATAATAATATGCGCACTACCCTCGAGCAAAAACAACAAAGCTTTACCGAGCAACTCGCGCAAATTGAGCAAAGTAAAAATATGCTCAAAAAAGAATTTGAAAACCTAGCCAATAAGATTCTAGAAGAAAAATCACAAAGCTTTAAAACCTTAAATCAAGAAAGCATTGAACAATTATTAAAACCGGTTCAAGGCGAGTTAAAAGGCTTTAGAGAAAAAATGGAATCAATACATGTTGAAGACATAAAACAACGAACCGCGCTTAAAACCGAGCTATTGCATTTGCAAGCTAAAAGCCAAGCTATAACAGATCAAGCCGACAAGCTCAGCAACGCGTTACAAGGGCAAAAGAAAACCCAAGGTAATTGGGGCGAACTCATGCTCGAAAACGTCTTAGATAGCGCTGGCTTACGTGCTGGCGTTGATTATAAGCGCGAAGTGTCGTTTAACACTGAAGATGGCCGCTTACGCCCTGATGTAGTTGTTTACTTACCACAAGGCCGCCACTTAGTCATTGATGCTAAAACATCATTAAATGCTTATACACGCTATGTGAACGCTGAAAATGAGCTAGATGCTAATCAAGCAATTAAAGAGCATGTAAACGCCGTTACAGCACGTATTAATGAGCTTGCGAGTAAATCGTACGACCGTTTACCAGGGCTTAATTCGCCTGAAGTTGTGGTTATGTTTGTACCAATAGAATCAGCTTTTGTAGAAGCACTTAAATATCAAAGTGATATTTACCAACAAGCAATCGAAAAAAATATACTGGTAGCTACACCTACTACCCTGCTTACTAGTTTAAATATTGTTAAACAGCTTTGGCGTTTTGAAGAGCAAACCAAATACTCAAAAGAGCTGGCAAATCGGGCTGAGCGTTTTTATAACAAGCTCAATGGTTTTTTATTAAGTATGGAAGGCGTTGGTAAGCAGCTTGATAAAGCGAAAGAAAGTTACGACAAAGCGTTCTCGCAATTATACCGCGGTAAAGGTAATTTAATTAAACAAGCATCAGAGTTTAAAGAGCTTGGTGTATCGGTACAAAAAGAGTTACCTAGTGAGAGCGTTGAACGTGCGCAGCTAGAGCTTGATTAGATTTATTAAGTGTTTTCAATTAAGTATGTTAAATAATGTACGTTAGAAACCAGAGGTGTTTATGAATAATAAGATTATAGGTATTGTTTTAATAGTTATAGGTATCGCTTTAATTATGTGGGGATATGACGTTTATGATGCGGCGGCTTCGCAGTTAAGCCGCGCATTTAGTGGTGATACACCAATAGAAGCATGGGCGGGTATTATTGGCGGTGCCATCTGTGTGTTAATTGGCATTAAAAAGCTTAAGTAACATAAATAAAATACAGCTTACTGGGGCTTGTTGACCTTTCAGGATAAAATGTGTTCAATCTAGGGGCTATTTAATCGCGGCGCGAGGTTTGTAATTTAGTGGGCTCGATAACTGCTCCTGCGTTATTCTAATGGCTTACATCCATGTAATAATAAGTAAAAACCGAGCTACAAAGAGTAAATTGCCCCTAGGCAGAACCCTTAGGGCAGCGCATGTTTGGCATTTATACTACGTTATCGTCTGTTTATGGGGAATAACCACACTACATAGACTCTGCCTTGCCTAAATACCAAACAGTCTGCTGCAAATTTAACCTCAAAAGATAAACAGGCCCTGAATAAGCTGTATTAGTTTATTTGTAATCCATCACTTCTAGTAATTCATTTAATTTACTTTCTGGCAGGCATTCGCCTTTATCCCAATAAGAGTTTAGTAACGCAGTTAAACTGCCAATACGCTGTGACTTTTTCTGCATTTTCTCAATCAAAATGTCAGCTTCTTTTTGTTTTTTTTCTAAACGTTCGATTATTACTGTGTGGTTTAGCTCGCCGTTTTCGTTACGTAATAAAGGTATTTCGTTGAGTGAAAAACCCAAGCTTTGTGAAAATTTAATTAATTGCAGTTTTTCTAAGTTTTGTTGGGTGTACAGCCTATAACCATTAGCACTGCGAGTGGTTGGTGTTAATAACCCTTTGCTTTCGTAAAAACGAATAGTGCTGGCAGGTATGTTGGTAAGTTTTGCAAGTTCGCCTATTTTCATAACTAATAATAACTCCACTTTACATAAACTTAGTAGGTTGACCTTCAAGCTAACTTTAAGGTTATAGTTGTTTTAATGTCAATTTAATTAGCCAATAATTATGCGCAACCCTGTGTTTACCTCCTTTACCTTGCCAAGTGGTTTAGTATTAAAAAATCGTATTGCCAAAGCCGCTATGGAAGAAAACCTAGCACAAGAGGACCAAACACCCTCCCAAGCACTTAAAAACGTTTATAGCGCATGGGCTAAAGGCGGTACAGGGCTAATTATTACTGGCAATGTAATGGTTGATCATTTAGCGATGACAGGCCCTGGTGGCCTTGTGCTTGAGCAAAGTACCGATATTACTGCCTTTGCCGAGCTTGCTCGTTTATCAAAGCAAAATAATTGCAAAGTGGTGATGCAAATTAATCACCCTGGTAGGCAAGTATTTAAAAAAATGGGTGGAAAGGCTCTATCAGCGTCAAGTATTGCACTTAATATGGGTAAGCACTCGCACTTATTTGGCGTACCAAAGGCAATGACGCAAACCGACATTGACGATGTTATTACCCGCTTTACACAAACTGCACTACAAGCCGAAAAAGCCGGTTTTAATGGCGTACAAATACATGCAGCGCATGGCTATTTACTTGCCCAGTTTTTATCGCCACTTACCAATAAGCGCGACGATAAATGGGGGGGAAGTTTACAAAATAGAGCCCGTTTACTTCTCGAAATAACCCGCAGTATTAAAGCGGTTTGTTCCCCGACCTTTTCGGTTTCAGTAAAGTTAAACTCTGCAGATTTTCAACGTGGTGGGTTCGAATCCAGTGACGCGCAAGTTGTAGTGGATTTATTGAATGAACTCAATGTTGATTTTGTAGAGCTTTCGGGTGGTAGCTACGAAGCCCCTGCCATGCAAGGTAAAACAGGTGACGAACGCACACTTGCCCGCGAAGCATACTTTTTAGAGTTTGCAAAAGCGATTAGCCACCGCTCATCAATCCCAATAATGACCACCGGCGGCATTAGTCGCTTATCTATTGCCAACAACGTGATTGAAAGTGGAGTGGCCCTCGTGGGTATTGCCACTGCGCTTGCATACCAACCAAATTTACCAAACAAATGGCAAAATGAGCCACTGCAACTAGCCGTATTACCCAGTGTTACTTGGCAAGATAAAACCCTCGCAGGGCTTGCCACTATGGCACTGGTAAAAAGGCAAATACGACGTATAGGCCAAGGCAAATCTGTAAAAACAAACGCTTCACCAATATTTACTTTAATTAGCGACCAGCTACGCTCGGTTAAATTAACTAAGCGTTACCGCAATCGCTTTGCTAGTGAGATTAACTAAGCTTTGGTATTCACTCTTTTTATGTATTCCGGTTTTGTTTACTAATTTTTACACTTGAATAAATGTAACCATTTTTATGTTGTGTAAATGAGTATTAAGGCGTGCACCAATTTGGAAGTTTGCTTTTTTATCAAGCTATTAAAGTGCACTATTTTGTGCATATTAAAGTACTGTACGAGTAAAGAAAATAATCATTCTAAAATGTTAATTAAAGTGCGCGTTCAGCGTTTGTTAATTTAGCTATCTTATTGAAAGTATTGACATTTATTACTTTCCTCTCGCTTGAGTTTGGTTGGTATTTATACTAGTTTATAGCGTAGATATTTAACCTTACTCAAGGAGAATAGTTACATGGTATCTCGCAGAAATTTTATTAAAGCAGGCGCTGCTTTAAGTTTAGGCTCTATTTTTAGTGCTTCAGCTTTGGCTGAACAATTAAAAGTAAAAATGTCTAACGGCAGTGTTATACAAACTAAAGGATCAATAGATAAAAGCGCTGCTCTGCCCACAAACGATGTTACTAACGCTAAGCATTACCGGCCTGAATCCAGAATGGGCTTAGGCGGTCTTGCCGCTGGGAATGGCTTTAATACTATATCAAGCGATGCAGAAATTTTAACAATGCTAAATGCAGCATGGGATTCTGGTATTCGTCATTTTGATACGTCACCTTTTTACGGCTTGAGTTTAAGTGAAAGGCGCTTCGGTGATTTACTTCGAAACAAAAAGCATGAAGATTATGTTTTATCCTCAAAAGTAGGTCGCCTTCTTACCCCTTCAGCAGAGCCTCTAGAAAATAGTTGGCATTGGGCTGATCACTCACCTTTTCATTATAAATATGATTACTCTGCATCAGGTACGCGTCGTTCAATAGAAGACACGTTACATCGTATTGGTGTCGCCTCACTTGATATTGTTTATATTCACGATTTATCACCGCAAAATAGTGATATGGGAGATGATTGGCTTAAGTATTTTGATCAGGCTGCAAAAGGGGCTATTCCTGAGTTAACTAAAATGCGTGATGAAGGAATAATTAAAGGCTGGGGTTTTGGAGTAAATACACCTCATGCTATTTATAAAGCGCTTGATATGTCAGACCCTGATATTTGCTTACTAGCGCTGCAATATTCAATTTTAGATCATAAGCAGGCACTTGATAAAACCTTTCCTATGCTTGATAAACGAGGTGTTTCAGCAGTCATTGGTGCTCCGCTTAATGGTGGTTTTTTAGCCGGTCGTAACCGCTTTAATTATTCACCTAAAATTCCTGGGCCTATGCAGCAAAAGTTTAATGCAATAAGCGACATTGCATCTAAACATGGGATTGATATTAAAACAGCTGCACTGCAATTCGCAGAGGCACCTTCAACGGTATCCTCAATTATTCCTGGCGCACGCACGGCAGAGCAAATTAAAGCTAATGTAGCCTCAATGAAAGTTACCATACCAAGCGAATTTTGGAGTGAATTGAAATCTAAACAGCTTATTGCAGAAAACGCCCCCATACCCACATAACAAAATAGGTGTGCCATTTGCTTGGCACACCTAGTTATAGTCAGTGTGGTTTATTTTTAAGCAACGCTTAGTAGTAAGTACATTGATTGTTGGGCATTTGTATAAGCGCAGCTTGCTGGCGTTTAAAAACGAAGTTTTTAAACTTAGTTATTAGGTAGTCAAAAGCATTATTACGTGCCTATTACATATTACGCGTATCGGTATCATGCTGCGCTTCATCCTAGTGGTGAGAGCGTGTGGAACATATTGAAAGGGCTAAATATATAAAGCAAAAAGTTACTGTAAACCCCCATTACAGTTAGCCGGTAAATAGTACAAATAGTAAATTAGCACTACTTAGTCAATTGAGCAGTGCTAATTGGTTTAATTAAAAGCCACATTTACCGTTATTTATTGCCATTGCGCTTTTGCCAAAACGATCTCAATACTCCACAGCGTTGCTTTTATAAACTTAAAAATATCAAGCACATTGCGATTTATTAACCCATCTTTTGTAAGGTTGGTACTTATCGTACAACACATTAAAAATATACGTGTATATGAGTATAAAAACTAAAAAGCCAGCTTCTAATGCTGTAGCGGCTAGCCATGTAATATTTAAATACCAAGCAAGTATTGGCAGCGTTATTACTAACATACCCAGCTCAAAGCCACATGCATGCGTAATGCGGGTTACTAAACCTCGCTCGATTCGGTTATGCCCAACTATTTTATCAAACACTATGTTGTAAATGTAGTTCCACAACATGGCAAAAATTGATAAACCAATACCTACAATTGCCATTTTTCCTGTTGCAAACCCACCAAAATAAACAGATGCAGGAACAATAATAAATAATGCAATCATCTCAAATATTAGGGCCTGAAAAATACGTTCTGCTGTGTTCATATATAAATAAGTTCTTTAGTGAATGACGAGACGGTTATTTTCATTCATTATTAAGATACATGTTAGTTAGCTAGTATCGGTAAAAGCGATATGTTTAGTATTGAACAACTTCAGGCATTTGTAGCTACCGTTGAGGCTGGATCGTTTTCGGCCGCAGCGCGTAGTTTAAGTAAAGCGCAGTCGGTAGTAAGTCAGCATATTATTAATTTAGAAATAGACTGTAATGCGACATTATTTGAGCGCACAGGGCGCTATCCACAATTAACCGAAGCCGGTAAACAGTTACTACCCCAGGCTAAGGCCGTGCTTAATCAACACCAGCGATTAACAAACTCTGCATTAGCACTAAACGAAAAAACACCAACCGAAATCACCATCGCACTTGACGAAGGGATCCCGTTTAAAACTATCGCGAGTATTATTAGCAAGCTGCAAAGTAAGTATCCTTACGTATCGCTTGAGTTTTTAAGTGCATCCAGCCATGACATAATTGACATGCTAAACAGCGAAAAGCCTATGACGGGTATTATTTTTAGTGAATTAAATATACCGAGTTACTTAGACTATGAATGTATTGGAACGGTAAAATTTGATTTATATGTTGCTAAGTCGCACCCTTTAGCGGGGATCAGATGTGAGAATATGGATGGTCTTCGGCTACATAGACAACTTCTTCTTCGTTCGCGCAATACACAAACAAGCAGCTTTCAGCTAAAAATTAGCCCAGAGATTTGGTATGCCGATAATTACTTTGTATTACTCGAGCTAGCAATACAAGGTAACGGGTGGTGCTTATTACCAAACCATGTAGCTCTAGATGCAGTACAAAGTGGTGAGCTGGTTAAACTTCCTCTTGAGTTTGAAGAAATGGGTTGGTTGGCTAATGTTGATGTATTACAGCATCAGCGGCATAGTAATCAAAAAGCGTTTAAAGCGCTTCGAAGTGTATTACGAGGGCTGTTATAAAATTTCTATTGTGGAATATTATTTCCATAATGATTGGGTTTTTTACCTCTTTTTTAACTGTGTCAATAAAGCCAAAATAGCGTCATTAACACAGCGTATTAAACGACGAGAGGCAAAACACATGAAAGCAATTGGATATCAACAAAACTTACCTGTTTCAAACGAGCTATCACTTCAAGACATCGAACTTGAAATGCCAACAGCACACGGCCACGATATTTTAGTGGAAGTAAAAGCAGTATCTGTTAATCCGGCTGATTTTAAAATTCGTGAATCAATGCCAGCGCCAGAAGGCGAATACAAAGTACTTGGCTTTGATGCTACAGGCGTTGTTAAATCTGTTGGCGAAAATGTGTCTTTATTTAAACCTGGCGACAAAGTTTGGTATGCCGGCGATGTAACGCGTTCAGGTAGTAATGCACAGTTTCAATTAGTTGATGAGCGTATTGTAGGTAAAATGCCAACGACGTTATCTAACTTTGAAGCCGCAGCGCTTCCTCTTACTAGCCTTACCGCATGGGAGTTGTTGTTTGATAGATTAAACGTAGCTGAAAATGATGATTCTAAAAGTATTTTAGTGATTGGTGCTGCCGGCGGTGTAGGCTCAATTATGGTGCAATTGTTAAAGCAGCGCACTAAGCTTAAAATTATTGCTACAGCGTCTCGCGCCGAAACCACGTCGTGGTTAGAGGATTTAGGTGCCGATACTATTATTAATCACCGTAATTTATTAAGTGAAGAGTTTGCAGCTAAAAATTTAGGTGAAGTAGATTATGTCGTTAGTTTAAATAACACTGCTCAACACTTGCCTGAAATAGTTAAAGTGATTAAGCCACAAGGTAAGTTTGCACTGATTGACGACCCTGAAACACTTGATATTGTGCCATTCAAAACCAAATGTGTGTCGGTACATTGGGAGCTTATGTTTACTCGTTCATTATTTAAAACAGACGATATGCAAGAGCAACACGTTATTTTAAATAACGTAGCGACGATGATTGACGAAGGCCTGATTAAAACAACATTTGGTGAGCATTTAGGCACTATTAACGCCGTTAATTTACGTAAAGCGCATCAGCATCTTGAAACGCAAACGGCTAAAGGTAAAGTTGTTTTAGAGGGCTTTTAAATAACCACTTTATAAGTATATTTTGAGTACACAAAAAAGCCCCTAACGGGGCTTTTTTATATCTGCTATTTGTATAACTGTTTGTAATTAGGCATATGTTCAACCCAAAATGGCGGTGTACCAATATACTCTTGCACGGTTTTAATAAACTCACTTACCAATGGGGTTTGTTTACGATGAGGGTAAAGCGCGTAAATACCTGTGCCCATAGTTGATAGTTTATAATTAGTTAAAAGCGGCACAAGGCCCATTTTATCAATAGGTTCTTCTAGATTAAATAAATCGAGCATTACATACCCAAGCCCTGCTTTTACTGCATCGACCATAGCGCGTACATCACTCACTTTGTAATTGCCTTTCATTTTATGTATTTTTTGCTCATCACCATGAGGCTCAGTGCTTAACTTAACTTGGTCGAGACTTACATCGCCATTGCCATAAATAATAGCGGGTAAAGCTAATAAATCTTCTGGCGTGCTTGGCATTCCGTGCTTTTTTATAAAATCATGTGATGCAACAAGCGCAAAGTGCATATTAGCAATTTTTCTAGCCATTAAATTAGAGTCGTTTAGTTTGCCTATTCTAAAGGCTAAATCGTAATGATCGGCAATAATATCGTTACGCTTATCGTCAAGCATCAAGGTTATTTTTACCTCAGGATACTTTTGCATAAATATATTAATAGCGGGCTGAATATACTGCTGACCAAAAAACATACCGGAGGTAATGCGCAAAATACCTTTTGGCTTTGCCTGATACGAGTCGGCTATGCTATGGATATCAGAAAGTGTATCGATAAGAATATGCGCTTGCGTTAAAATTTCCTCTCCTGCTGAGGTGAGCGAAAACGAGCGCGTAGAACGATTTAACAATTGCACACCTAAACTGGTTTCGAGTTTTTTAATTTGTTTAGACAGCGACGAATTATCCATATCATGCAGTGCTGCGGCTTTGGCAAATGAGCCTTTTTGCACTACATCTACAAATAACGTTAATTGATTAGTTATCGACATATCACTCTCCTAAATCCCAGTAAGGTGTATCGCCATAATAGCCACTTGCAAAATCAACAAACGCACGTACTTTACTGGGTAAAAACTGTCTGTTTGCATACACCATGTAAAGCCCCATTGGCTCGGGTTCATAGTCTTTTAAAATGCGCACTACTTTACCTTGAGCCAGTGCTTCCCCTGCTATAAATGTTGGCTGCATAGCAATACCACCACCCGCAATGGCTGTATTTAGTAGCAAATCACCATTGTTAGCCACAAAGTTACTTTCAAGCTTTAGCTCGCTTTTTAGCTCATTAACCCCAAATAATCGCTTTGTGGGCTCGCTGTGGGAATAGCGTAAATAATTATGTGACTGTAAATCTAAAAGCGTTTGTGGCGTGCCATGGCGTTTTAAATAGTCGGGTGACGCAAACACCGCTAGGTGTATAGGTGCAATTTTTTTAGCTATCAACGTTGAGTTTTTTAATACGCCAATGCGCAGAGCAATATCAATACCCTGCTCTACTATGTCTACATATTGGTCGGTGAGCCGTAAATCTAACTTTAAATTTGGATACTGCTTTTGAAAATCAACTAGCAAGCCTGCTAAATGCTTTGTACCAAACGACATAGGCGCACTAATACTAAGCACACCCGATACATTTTCGCTTAAGTTATTGAGGGAGTTTTCCATGTCTTCAATATCAATAACCACCTGCTGACAACGCTGATAATACTGATTTCCAGCCTCTGTAACACTTACTTTTCGCGTTGTACGGTGTAATAAACGTGTGCGTAGATTATCTTCCAGCGCAGAAATATATTTGCTGACTAACTGCGGCGAAATATCGAGTTTATCGGCCGCTTTTGAAAATGATCCTTCTTGCACAACGGCTAAAAAGGTCTTCATGGTGGTGAGCTTATCCATTTTTTAACAATGCCTTGTTGATAATGTATAAATAAGTATCATATTTATCGTCAAATTAGAAACTTATATAGTGTTTATAACACGTTTATTTGTTTAAGGTTTTAGTATGACTCAGCCAGCTTTATTTATATCTCACGGCTCGCCAATGATGGCTGTTCAGCAATCGGCTACGTCAGATTTTCTTGCATCATTAGGTCAAACGCTTAGTAAACCACGTGCTATTGTGGTTTTTTCTGCCCACTTTGATGAAGCGCACGATATAGTTATTACATCAGGAGATACGCCGCATACTATTCACGACTTTTATAACTTCCCCAAGCCCCTATATGAAATTCAATACCCAGCACCAGGAGACCCTAAGCTTGCTAATACTATTAGTGAGCACTTTTACAAAGCGGGTATTAAAACGGTGCAAAGTGCAGATCAAGGGTGGGATCATGGTGTGTGGATCCCGCTGCGCTTAATGTACCCAGCAGCTAATATTCCCATTGTTCAGGTGTCTATTAACACGCGTTTAGGCGCTCAGGCGATGTATAAATACGGACAGTTACTTGCACCACTGCGCAGCGATAACGTATTAATTATTGGCTCAGGCGGTATTAGTCACAATCTACGTGAAATATTTAAAAGCCCTGCTACACCTAATCGTGTTCAAATGGTTAATGAGTTTACTTATTGGGTTGAGCAAAAATTAATAGCGCAAAACACCCAGGCGTTACTTAGCTATTTAAATGAAGCACCCCATGCTTTATTTAATCACCCTACCCAGGAGCACTTTTTACCTCTTTTTGCAGCGCTTGGAAGTAGTGACGGTAAAGCCAAAAAAATACATGAAGATATAGAAATGGATATTTTAGCACTCGATGCTTATAAGTTTTATTAATTTGAGCGTTCGTTCAAATTAAGTTAAGCTGTAAGCAAGTACTCTAAAACCAACTTCATTTATTTTATTGCGGAGCAAACATGGCAACTACACTTGCATTTGACGTATACGGTACGCTAATAAACACTCACGGCGTACTGTCCTTACTCGACGACATGATTGGCGATAACGCCCAAGCATTTTCAAATACATGGCGCGAAAAGCAATTAGAGTATTCATTTAGACGTGGATTAATGCAAAATTATATTCCTTTCTCGCTATGTACAAAACACGCACTCGATTACGCCTGCTTAGCGCACAAAACCGAGCTAAGTGAAGATCAAAAGGGGCAACTGCTAGAGCTTTATAAAACGCTTCCTGCGTTCGATGATGTAAAAGCAGGCCTTGAGCAATTAAAAGCGAAAGATTACCGTTTGTTTGCATTTTCAAACGGCGCTGCCGACGCAGTTCATACCTTATTAGAAACCGCTGGCATTAGTGAGCTTTTTGAAGGGGTAGTAAGTGCCGACGACGTTAAAACCTTTAAACCAAACCCAGGGGTTTATAGCCACTTTTTACGCGAAACCAATTCAACAGGCGCAAACACGTGGCTTGTATCAAGTAACCCGTTTGATGTAACCGGTGCCATATCGCACGGTATGCGAGCGGCGTGGATTCAACGATCTAAAGATTCAATTTTTGATCCGTGGGAAATACAGCCAAATACTATTGCAACCGATTTACTCGATTTAAAAGCAAAATTAGAAAGCGTTAACTAATTTTCTATTCCCCCTTTTGCTTATGGTATTAAGTGCCGTGGGTGTAAAGGGGGTTTACGTTTTAACTATTTACTCCCGCCTTTATTAGCTCAATCACTGTATTCATACGTTTTGCCAACGGCCTATTTCGGTGATGGCACACATAAATAGATTCACTAACCGGACATTTTAAATGATGTGTTTTTATAAGTAGTGGTTTATTGAATGCGCCAACAGCATGAGCAGGTAATACCGTAAAACCCAGCCCTAAGCTTACAGGTTCTAGTATCAAACTAATTTGGTTAGAAAATCCCGTACGTCTTATTTGGTCAATATGCTCAAACTCACTGTAGTTTTCGCTTAGTAGTAGCTGCGCATGATGGCTTGCATCGGGGTGAGCAATAAACCCTAGCTCACACAGGGTTTGCCAATTAGGCATGTTTATACCTGCAGGCGTTACAAGTAGTAGTGGCTCTTGGCTTATTTTATGGCTGGTTAGTTCGCTAAATGTTGGAGCTTGAGTTAAAAACCCAATGTCGGCACTGTGGTTTGCTACAGCTTGTTCAACACTTACATTGGGCGCAAAGCGGTAATCAATAATTAGTTCTTTATGCTCAGATTGCAGTGCTAATAATTGATTATAAAACTTTAAACCACAACTGCCCGGAGATTGAATCTTTACCGCTCCGCTGTACGGCGAATCATCTTTTAATTGTTGTTCTAAAAATTGCCAATCTTTAAGAAGTAGGCTGCCCTGCTGATATAAGTTTTGGCCCTGAGGAGTAAGAGAAAACTGCTTACCATGGCGCTCAAGTAAAGCGCAGTTAACTTGCTGCTCTAGCTTTTTAATATGCTGACTTACGCCAGACTGGGTCATATAAAGGCGCTCAGCTGTTTGGGTAAAGTGATTTACTTCAACCAAAGTGCAAAAGGTGTTTAGCCATGTTGGATTTATCATTACAAAATGTACTCAAAATGATGATTAATGATAATTTTACTTAATATGTAGCGGTTCGTAAACTAACTCCATCAACTAGTCGTAAGACAAAATAAGTCACACGTTAAAGAGGAAGCATTATGAGTCATACATATCCACGTAGTTTTTCGCACATTGGTATTTCAGTACCCGACGTTGAAAAAGCCGTTGAGTTTTATACAAAGGTTATGGGTTGGTACACTATTATGGAACCTACTTTGATAACCGAAGATAAAAGCCCAATTGGTGAAATGTGTACAGAAGTGTTTGGTGAAAAATGGGAAAAATTCAAAATAGCACACCTATCTACAGGCGATCGTATTGGTGTCGAAATTTTTGAATTTAAAAACCAAGAAAACCCTAAAGACAACTTTGAATACTGGAAAACTGGTATTTTCCATTTTTGCGTTCAAGACCCTGATGTAGAAGGTTTAGCCGAGCGTATTGTGGAAGCTGGCGGTAAAAAACGTATGGAAGCCCCACGTTATTACTACCCAGGTGAAAAACCATACCGCATGATCTACATGGAAGACCCGTTTGGTAACATACTTGAGATTTACAGCCACAGCTACGAGCTAATTTACAGCGCAGGCGCTTACTAAATAGCACTTAGCTAAAAACAAAGACCGCAGTATTTATTACTGCGGTCTTTTTGTTTCAGTTATAGAGTTTTTAAATACACTTCACCGTCTTCTTATTCTCTATAACTTGTTTTTGCTTAGCTTGTGCAGCATGTTTTGCCCTGAGTTGAAAATATTATCAACCTCCAGAAAAACACTACCAATCGAACTGTGTCCTAGTGAATTTATGAACGACATAATGTATTTGTTAGGAACTTTTGCTCTTATCCACAAACAGGCTACATGTCAGTACCGCTGAGATTAAAAAACAAAACATTACGCTTAATGTAAATAATATAAAGTTTTCATTTTTTGATATAGCTGCTCCTTTAAGGAGTATTTCACCGCTATTAAGTGCATCTACTCCTACATAGATCATCAACGGAATTACAAAAAATGCATTGCTGAGCTTAATAAGTAAGTCCTTTGATGAAAGACTTACTAATTGAGAAGCATTATGCTCTTCCTCGTCTCTATTTAATAGTTCGGCTTTTAATAGCTCAAAGCGTTCAGGGTACAAAGCCCTATCAATAGACGTGATAGCTTCTTGCAATTCAGTAATAGAATATTCTGAATAATTTGGTTCCATCTATTAAACCTTCTCCAGTGCCTAACGCTTACATAAGCGGAAAAATATAGTTGACCAAAATGGTTTTAGGAACAAAAAACAGCCAGCTATAATTTTTTCATTTGATATTTACGTTAGGTTTTTTAGTTAACTGTATATAAAACAAGTATATATAGCTAATGGGCCAAAGTAAGAATATGGAAGCTACTAGTTTAAAGTGTCCATTTTTATATGAATGTGCTTGTGCTGAAAACCAACTTAATAAAGCTCCAATTACACATAAAATCTTAAGAATGTTACCAAACCAGTGTTCATTAAGGAAACTCATAAAACTGGTGTTTTGACTTGCAAATATAAATAACAAAAGAGCTGAGGTACCAAATAAGAGACAGCTTCTTGATTCTGAACATTTTAGTAAGAATAGGCTAAAACCATCTTCCATGTTTTCACTAAAAAGTGGATGCTTCATAGAACTCCATTTAACATCTAACAATTTTATAGGCCGCGAATCGAGCATACTTCTGCCGATGTCACGCTCATGTTTCTACTTTATACAGTTTTAACAAATTACCTAAGGCATTGCTATCAAAAGCTATTTAATATTTACAAGCAAAGTTAAGGCATATAAATGCGCGTTTCGCTCATTTCCTTGATTATGTAAGTAAGCAGCAGTTTGGCTGGCTTAATAGGTATTACAAGTATATGATATTGATAATTATTTGCATTAAAGTGTTTTAAAGGTGTGTATGAAAAAGTCTATGTTAACTCTGGCGTTAGTTACGGGTTTGAGTGGTTGTAGTACAACAGCTACGGAGCCTGATAAAAGCTCATCGCTTTATTACTCAGCACTTTATAATGCACAGGCAAAGCCTGTTAGCTCTGTATTATTAGAGCCCAAGTTATTAAATGCCGATGTGGTTTTAGTGGGTGAATTGCATACACATCCGGGCGTGCATTTATTTCAGACTGAGTTATTTGAGCAATTAAGCAAAAGTAATAAACGCACTGCGCTGTCGCTTGAGCAATTTAGCCGCGCGGATCAGCCTATTTTAAACCAGTATGTTAAAGGTGAAATTGGTGAGCAATACTTAATTGATAACACCCAAGCGTGGCCAAATTACAAAAGTGATTACCGTGCGCTGGTAGAGCTGGCAAAAACGAACAATAGCGATGTAATAGCTGCAAATGCCCCTAAAAATATAGTCACCTGTATTGGCAGGCAAGGCATAAGTTACCTAAGTAAACTTGATGAAACACAGCAGAGCTATATTGCAGCCACTATTGATACATCCCCCAGTGATTATAAACAACGTTTTATGACCTCAATGCACCATGGCACGCCAAGTCAAAACGAAAATTATTATGCTGCGCAAGTTACCTGGGATGAAACCATGGGGGAGTCTATCGTTAACTATTTAAATAATCATAAAGATGCGCAGGTAATGCATATAGCGGGCGATTTTCATGTGAAAAATGGCGAAGGTATAGCGCGCGTTATTAAGCGTTTAGCGCCAGAGCTTAAGGTTGTGTGGATATCGCCGGTTACAAGTGTGCAAGCTAACCAAACAGGGTATCAGTTGCAAGTTAACCCTTTGCCACCCCGTTATGTACAAAAAGAACATCAGCAAGCCGCTTTTAAAGCTTTAGCTAAACGAGGCGATCAAACAGTTTGCTTATAAAATGACGACATAGTTGGTGAATTTCTTAACCAGAGCTCAGGTTAACTATGTCGTCATGTATTTAGTTTAGTTATTGCGTGCTTGATTGGTTAGCGCAACCAGCGCTTTACGAACCTCTAACGGGCTGTTGCACTGGGTATTAAAATTAATAAAGTAATTACGCTTTTGGCTTTGTATATAAAAACCAGTGGGTAATAGGCCGCTCATTATTGGGGTGTTATCGGCTACGCCGTAGTGCTGCATTAATATGAGCGACATAGCATCTTGATGGTCGTCGTTCATGTGGCTTATCATGCTTTGCTGCTGGTTTTCATCCCAGTTTTTTGCCTCATCCTGCCATTCGTTTTGCTCAAGCCAAAATATTTTGCCAAAGCCACCAATGTAACGCACACGAATTACGTCTAATTGCCATAATTGAAAGTCGTGCGCATTGCGATAGCTAGCGGCTTCGGGGTATAGGGCAATATAGTTATCAAGTAAGGTGTGTGCTTGCTTACTTGGCACAATAGAGCCATCGCCTACAAGCGTTACTCGCCCGTGCTCGTTTTGATCGCCACTGTCGGCGGCATCAAACACAGTTAGGCTCATACGAGAGTCGTGCTTTAGATTTTTAGTGTGCTGGGCTATATCGCTAATAAAAAAGTAAACACGGCCTTGTTCGTCGTACATATAGGGGGTTACTGAGCCAAACGGGTAGCCGCGTAAATTATTAGAAATAGTCGACATGACACCGGCATTGGTTTTGTAAACCAAGGTGCGTGCATCGTTTAATGCTTGCTCTCTCATAAAAACTCCTGACGTTGAGAAAAAACCATGGGTGCATCGTTATAAGGATGAGGATTTACGTGCAGTTTCATGGCGTACATTTGTTGTAAGTTTTGTTCAGTTAATACGGTGTTTATAGGCCCACTTTGCAGCACTTTTTTGTTGTGCAGTAAAATAGCGTCGGTTGCATAAAGGCTGGCTAAATTTAGATCGTGTATTGCAATAATGGCGCTGTTACCCTGCCCTACAAACGCTTTAACGCAGCTGAGCAGTGCATGTTGGTGGCGCATATCAAGTGCTGATGTAGGCTCGTCGAGTAGCATTAGTTTTGGCTCGGCCGATTGTGTAAAGGCATCGAGCTGCGCTAAAGTACGCGCCATATGCACTCGTTGTTGCTCTCCGCCCGAAAGCGCACTTACGCGGCGAGTTAAATACTGGTTTAAATCCATAATAGCGGCGTATTTATGTACTTTTTCGCTTTGCATTTTTAATGACTCTACATACGGATAGCGACCCATTGCAATAAGCTCAAATACATTAAAATCAAACCCTACGTGGTTAGCTTGCATCATGACTGCGCGCTGTGTTGCAAGGCGTCTTTTAGCGTGAGAGGCCAGCGGCTTAGCATTAAAAAGTACACTGCCTGTAAAGGAGTGCATACCTGCTAAGGTATGCAGCAAGGTAGATTTACCTGCGCCATTTTCACCAAGTAGTGCTACAAGTTGCCCTTGTTTAGCGCTGCCATCAATAGCGTTTAAAACGCTATGATTATCAAAGCCAACGCTTAGGTTGTTAAACGTGATCATGACCAACCTCGCTTATTTTTCACTATTAAATAAATAAACAATGGCGCACCCAATAGCGCGGTAATAATGCCAATGGGTAGCTCTGATGGCATGATCACAATGCGTGCTAGCCAGTCAGAAAGTAGCAATACCACTACGCCAATTAGCATACAAAGCGGCAGCATATTACGTAAATGCGGCCCCACCATTAAGCGGGCAATATGCGGGACTACCAAGCCAACAAACCCTATTAAACCGGTAAGCGCTACAACCGCACCTACCCCTAATGCAACGAGTATAATGACATACAATTTAAGCTTATTAGTGTCTACTCCTAGGTACTGAGCTTGTGACTCGCCAATAAGGAGTAAGTTCATGGGGTTTTTTAACCGCCACAGGCCAATTAGGCTGATAAACAGTAACGGCGCAGCTTGAATAATCGTGCTCCAGCTTGCTCCGCCTAATGAGCCCATGGTCCAATAATTTATTAATCGTAGTGCGCTATCGTCGGCAAAAAAACTCAGTAGCCCAATAACAGCGAATGCTAACGCGTTAATAGCGACTCCTACCAATATAAGTGTGGTGATATTAATTTGCCCCTGCTGCTTGGCAATAAAATATACCAGCGAGGTAACACCAAGCGCCCCTAAAAACGACGCATAAGGTAAATACAACTGAGCGTTAAAATTAAACTGCGCGCTAAGTGCAATAAACGCCACTGCAACCATTGCCGCACCTGCACTAATGCCAATAATAGATGGGTCTGCCAGCGGGTTACGGCAAAGCGCTTGGGTTGCCGCCCCTGTTTGGGCAAGTACCAACCCTACTAATACAGCAAGCACAAAACGCGGCAAACGTATTTGCATTACGACATTTATTTGCAGCGCATCAAACTGATTAAAGTACTCGGGTGCAAGCCAGGCAATAGCTAAACGCCAATCCCATCCTGCAGGGCCGTACCCAATGCTTAGTAGCGCCAAAGCAAAAATACAAACAGAGGCTAATAGCATCCACTTATGAGTTTGGCTAAGTGTTATGGGCACAAAGCGGCTC
Organism: Pseudoalteromonas sp. NZS127_1; assembly: GCF_015864295.1. NCBI lineage: Bacteria > Pseudomonadati > Pseudomonadota > Gammaproteobacteria > Alteromonadales > Pseudoalteromonadaceae > Pseudoalteromonas > Pseudoalteromonas sp. NZS127_1. The sequence continues at coordinate 56,702 of NZ_JADYXO010000010.1, forward strand.
AATGTTAGGGTGTTCATAAGCGGGTTTTATACTCGTTAAGCTCATTAATTGCTGTGGTAATACGTGGCGACATGCCAAGCGAAAGCAGGCTATCCATAACAAGTAAGTTACAGCTTTGCGCAGCTTTTAATAAGCGTAGGTTCGGTTGCTTACAAAAAGCCTGCTTGCCGCCAATGCTTTGTACAACATGCTTTGGCGCAACTAAAAAGTCAGGCTGATTTACAGCAAGTACTTCGGTATTAATTACTTTAAAGCCTGAATGTGTAGCGCCTATATTAGTAATGCCCGCATAGCTAAATAATAAATTAGGGACGGTTTCTTGCCCTGCGGCGGCAAGCCCGCGCTCATTAGCTGAGAGTAAAAATAGCGCGCTGCGTGTCTGCACTTTTGCTTTTACAGGTAATGAGTTTGTAATGTGCGTAATAAGTGATTGCGCTTTTTGCTTGGCGTTTAAGTCGGTACCAAGGCGTTTAATTAGCTCAAGTAGCTCATTAACTGAGGTCGGCTTTTTATAATGAATTAGCTTAACCCCTGTTGCCTCAATTTGTTTAAGTGCTTGGCTTCGCCCTGCGCCTTCAAGCGCTAACAAGGTGGTTGGGCGCATAGAAAGCACGCCTTCTGCCGCTAAATCGCGGTAATAACCCACTTGTGGTAATTGCGTAGCTTGCTGTGGGTACATACTAGATTGATCAACCGCTACAAGGGTATTTTGTTTGCCCAGTGCATAAATTATTTCTGTAAGGGTGCCGCCAGCACTAATAACGCGCTCCTGTGCAATTGCAGGTTGAGCGACTAAAGCAAACAATATAAATAGGTATTTCATTACAAACTCCGGCTTTTATTTTTCGGCTATTATAACTAGTTAAATCTAAATGAAAATGATTATCATAATTAATTGATCTTAATTTGACTTAGTTGTAACATCCTCGCCATAAATAATAACTATTATCATTTGGAGTTAAAGTGAACCCCTCTACATTTAAATTTACTGCTATAGCAACCTTATTACTCGGATCTGGCACTGTATTTGCCGAAAACATAATTGACGAACATATTGTTGTGAGTGGCTCGCGCTTTGAACAAAAGCTTAAAGATGTAACAGGCTCAGTTACTGTTATTACCGAGCAAGACATAGAGCGTCAGCTAGCTGTAGATTTACAAACCATGTTTAAATACGATTCAAGTATTGCAACCACTGGCAGTGGTGCAGGCGCGCAAACACTCACCGTACGTGGTGTTGGTGGTAACCGTGTTGTATTTATAAAAGATGGCCGACGTACCAACGATGGCTATGCAGGCGGAGGGGGTTATTTAGTTGGTCGTAATTACTTTGATGTAGCAGGCGTAAAACAAGTAGAAGTAGCCAAAGGTGCTGCATCGTCTTTATATGGCTCTGATGCACTCGGTGGCATTGTGGTTATAACCACTAAAGATCCAAGCGATTACTTAAAAGATAACAGCAGCTTTGTAAAAATGGCGCTGGGGTATCAAGGTCAAAGCAACCAAATTGCCGCTGATATTACCGCTGCAAAAGACTTAGGCGACTTTGCTGTAAGCGCCGTTTATAGCCACCGCGACAGCGAGGAAGTACAAAACTACGACGAAAACTTACCCGGTTATGATGCAAAGTCGGATGCTTTATTAGTTAAATTTGAGCAACAGCTTGATGAAAAACGCACACTTAAATACACCCTTGATTACTTTAATCAAACAATTGAGCAAGTAATAACTTCCGCCATTCAAGAAACTGAAGAAGACGACACTAGTTGGTCATTGGCGCTAGATTACCATTCAGAGGTAGCAACAGCGGCATTTGATAAATGGTATGGGCAAGTGTCTTACAGTAGTTACGAGCAGCAAAGCGATCAAATTAGTGGCGCAAGTACCTACACCGATTATAACGACTATCGCTTTGAGCAAAATATTTTAGGTTTAAAAGCAGTATTTAATAAAGGGCTTAAAGGAGAAACCACCGATCATGAAGTGGTATATGGAGTTGATATCGACTTATACGACACCACCCGCCCTCGTTTTAAAACACGTATTTTAGCCGATGGCACCGTTGATTTTACCGATCAAAAACAAAAAGCATTTCCCGGAGCTGATACCTCTTTAATTGGCGCTTATGTGCAAGACAGTATTTCGTTTAATAACAGCGCGTGGTCGGTTATTGCAGGTGTGCGATACGATTACTACACCCTAGAGGCTAAAAGTGATGAGTTATACGCCGATGCACAGCTTGATGATATTACCGAATCTGCCTTTTCGCCTAAGCTAGGTGTTATATACCAAGTGGATGATAACTTATCGTTGTACGGGCAATACGTACGAGGCTTTAAAATACCACCACACGACCAAGCCTATCAAAGCCACGGCGTTGAGCCGTTTTATCAAATATTACCAAACGCCGATTTAGACCCTGAAAGCAGTGATTCGTTTGAGCTTGGGCTAAGATACGCCAGCAGCGATATTAGCGTAAACTTAAGTGCTTTTTATGCAGCATTCGATGATTTTATTGAAACCGCCGTAGTGGGTGTTGAGCCAACGTATATTCCTGGCGTAAACAAAACTTTGTATCAATATCAAAATATTAGCGAAACACAAATAAGCGGTGTAGAAGCCGGAATTGCCATGTATGTCGCTGAAAATATACTACTTGAGGCAAACGTGGCCTACGTTGATGGTGAAAACAAAGAAACCGATCAGCCACTTACCAGCATTAGCCCGTTAAATGGATCAATATTGTTAAGTACAGAGCTGGGTAATATTAACTGGACCGCTGCGTTGCGTTTAGCTAAATCGCAATCGGATGTAGTACTTGATGCAAACGATGATAAAACTACGCAAGGGCATAGCTACGGCGTTGTTGATTTATACGCAAACTACGAATGGCAAGCGTGGCGGCTAAATGTAGGTGTACTTAACTTGCTCGATAAAGAATATGTACCTTTTGAGTTGATTGCAGGTCAATCGCAAAGTGCTGATTTTAGCCAATACACCCAACCTGGGCGTAACTTTTCAGCAAGGGTAAGCTATCAGTTTTAATTAGGGCTAAACAAATGGCAATAAACGCTGCATGGGTATGCAGCGTTTATTGCACATATTTACTCAAGTCAAATTACTTAATGGTGAGTATACTCAGGTACACTTCTACATACTTAATGCCCATTAACACTTTATATAAACAGCACTTTTAAAGCCAAAATCGCCGTTATTTATAAATTAATTAATCGCAAAGTCTTGGTTTTCTAAATAGCTGGGGCGTTTTTAAAACATGCTGTTAGCTTACTTGCAAGCGTTGTATTTATTGCGCTGTCGCATTCTAATTCCCCGTTATACTCCCCCTTAGTAAGCGGCACTAATCTTAACGAGTCATAGCTTGGTTTACTTTGTATTTTATGAATTACCAAGCCTTGTTGCTGCGTTAGTTTTACTAATGAAAATGCATTTTTGTGTTTTATTAGTCGTGATTTTTCAACATATAACGGGTTTTAAAAAGTTAGTTTGGTAGTAAAACTGCTTTGGCATTAGCGTATTTACCAAATTTTTTGATTGATGACTTAGCGCTTACAAAAATAACTGTAAAGGGGGTTAACAGTCACTATAGCAAAGGCATAGTAATGATTTACAAGCCATCAAAAGCAGATGGCTGGCTTAATAAACTCTCTGTAAAGTATTTATCAATTTAAAGTAATACAGTGTATTACTTAACTAAGCTGCGCTTAGCTAATATCGGCCACTACGCATCGGTTACGACCATGCTCTTTAGCATGGTATAGCGCCTTATCGGCACATTTATATACTTGGGCAATATCAGTACTATGCTCAGGCCAGGTCGCAATACCTATAGAAATAGTGATTTTTCCTATGGTGTTTATTTCTGTCGATTCTACTGTTTTACGTAAACGCTCTGCTATTTTATAGGCACTTTGGCTGTTTTCATTTGGTAGTACAAGAACAAATTCTTCACCGCCGATTCTTGATACTATGTCGTCTCTTCTTGATAGTTTTTTAATTATATTTGTTAGCGAAACTAAAGTTTCGTCGCCTTTATCATGTCCAAAAGTATCGTTAACACGTTTAAAAAAGTCGATATCAATTTCTAATATAGCGAATGGGGTTTGCTTTAGCATAAGCTGGTTAAGTAGGCCGTTTAAGCTTCTTCTGTTATGCGTATCTGTTAAGGGATCTGTTTGTGAGTCATGGCGTAGCACACCTATTTGTGCTTGTAATAAAGTAACCTCTCTTAACATCGCTAACTTCAGTTCTTGACTTTCAAAATACCACGACTTCACGCTTTTAAGTTTTTCTAAGCTTTTTGGATCATCGAGTGTATTTGCGTTATCGGCTAATCGCTTTAGCGGCCTTGCTATAAAGTGTGCGAATAAACCAATAAAAATAAATGTGACTAATGCCATAGGTATTGTTTGTTTAATGACTTCAATAGTTAATGTATCTAGCGAAGAGAGCGTTGATTCTAATGGTCTTTGCGCCACTATTCCCCATTTAGATAAAGTAATGGGTGCGTAGCCTGCGAGCATCGGCTTATTTAAGCTATTAATAACCGTTGAAGTGCCTATTTCGCCATCTATAACAGCGTCAATCACAGCATTGTTAGCAATAACGTTGCCGATTCTGGCAGGTTCTGGGTGATATAAAATGCGCTTATTTGAGCTAACAACATAAAGGTACGAACCACCTTTGTAGTAATGTTGTTCTAAAAGCTCATTTAAAATATTTTTCTCTTTTAAATAAAGAGAGCCCCCAATATAACCTAAATACTTACCTTCAGAATCAAATAGCGGGTGCGAAATAAAAACAATTAAATTATCAGCTGCCGATAAATAAGGCTCACTAATTAATGGGCGTTTTTCTTTTAGTGCTTCTATTGCTCCTGGAGACTGTATTTGTTGGCCTATTAAACTTTCAAAGTGAGGCGACGTCGCTGCAACTACACCATGTAAATTAATCACAACAGAGTTAAAGCTATCCGTTTGATGATTTAAACGAATGGCTTCATCGTTTAATAATTTGGAGTTATTTGGTGATTGCTCAATAATTTTAGCTGAGTATTCAAGCTGCTGAAGCGCAGACTTTAAAAAGTTATCAGTTGCGGAGGCTAATTTTTGTGCATAGGCTAAATTACTTTTTAGCGTATATGATGTTAACTGCTCTTTTTGAACCTGATAGGTAGAATAAAAACTCCCTACCAATGTGCTCAGTGCTGCAGAGAATGCGAGTAGCAATATAAGAAATCTTAAATTTAAAGCGGGTAGTAATTTATATAGCAAAGCTGCATTCCAAAGCACTCAAATTCAGCGCGTATTATACGAAGTTAGGTATTATACCCGTTTAAGTGTTTTTAATTAAGTTGGTTTGTTCAATTTAGCGACTATGCGTTAGGGTATGGCGTGATAAATAATATATTCCAGTATTGCCATTTTTTATCCTTTAATCAGTAAAACTCTAGCCAACTAAGTGAACGCACCGAGGTTGTTTATTAAGCTTTAAGATATAAGTTGTTGATGTCGTATAAAAAGGCAATATGACTAATAGATAAGTCAAAGTGTATGGCCATGAAAAAGTTAATATGAGGTCAGGACTAAAAACATCACACTAAGTTTATAAAAAAGGCCAGAAGCAAAAGCTACTGGCCTTTCATTAAAGCCGTCATGTGTTTAGAGACGACGGGATGTTATTTAAACTTATTTACTAACGTTTTTACGACGTCTATTAAACCATACTAATGGAGTAAGTAATAAAGCTATAAAGCCAAAACTACCACCACCGCTAGATTTTGCTTCTGTTACAGGCACTGTTGCTACCGCTTCATTTTTTACCATTACAGTACTTTGTTGAGTCACAGTTGTTACACCATCACTTACGGCAACTTCAAAAACAAGCTCTTCATCTGCAGTAATAGCTGCAGGTGTGAAGCTCAAAGTTGCTGTATCAGTACCAGTGAGCGTAGCATCACTACCGCTAACCTGAGTCCAAGCATAAGTTAGTGTTTGACCATTGCGATCTGACGCTGTTGCTGTAATTGTTCCTGTAGCAGATTCAGTAATTTCCGCTGATGCGCTTTCTACTAAAACAAGTGGAGCTGCGTTATCACATGCTAGTGAATCACCCGCTACAAGTTCTGAAAATACAGGAGATAAAACGTTAGACATAGTTAGGTTATCAATCCACCAACCTAAATCACTTACTGCGCCATCTGATGAAATTCTAAAGCGTACTTTTACTAAGTTGCCGTTTAGAGCATCACCAAAGTTGATAGTTTCATAATTACCATACGCGCCACTATCTTGTACGTTATTACCTGTGTATGTTTCACGTTCTTGAAGCTCTTGAGAATCGTTTTCGATTAGAACAGCGTCATAGCCAACATCAAATGTGCCGCCAATTTCAGTAGCATCAACCCAGTCACCACCATTAACACTAACTTCTACAACACCACCATCCCAGTTTTCCTCGATACTATAGAAATGCCAGAATGAAATTTCAAAGTCGCCAGAGTAACCGACTTCGAATGACTTACTCTCTACTGCTACATCCGATTGGAAGCCATTATTTACAAGGCGCATTGCTTGTGTGCCTAGGCCAAAGCCACCTTGTTCAAAGAATGCAATATTACTACTATTATCCATTACTTGAGTGCCAGCAGCTAAATCACCACCAAACATTACGTTTTCTTTTAAATCTAATAGTGATGAACTTGCTACTTCCATATCATCAGAAACTACAGCTCCAACAGGCGTTTCTGACTTAAAGCCCATATTTACTTCAAACGTAAGTGTTTGATCAAGCGCTTCAACGATATCATCGTCTGTTTCAATTTCAGGGAATGTGACTTCAATTTCTAGTGTTTCAGCTGTACCCGCTTCGTTCAAAGTAACTTTAATATCGTTACTTGTTATTGCTTCGTACGGTTGAACTTCACCAAAAGTAAGTAGGCCATCATTTTCAAATGTTACATCATGATCGCTTATAACTGTCAGTTGTGCTGTTGTACCACTAAGTACTTCACTACCACGGTTAGTAATTGTTACGCTAACCGTACTCGTTTCGCCTTTATCTAAAATATTGTCGTTAGTACAAAAACCAAGCTCTGTACCATTGTACATGTTGTTTAAGTCAGCACTTGCAAAAGCATAGCTAGAAAGCTGTGTTTTATCTGATTCAACTACACCAGTAAGGTCTTCACTGAAACGATCTGGCGATACTGCGCCAAGACCCATACCACGTTTAGCAAATGCGCCTACCATTAACTTGTAATCAGCAGGGTCTACTGCATAGGCAGCAGCTAAAATAGCATCACGTGCTTCAGTGTAGGTTGGTGCTATAGGTGTTAATTTGTAACCTGCAACTAAGTAATCTGCCATTCGAGTTTGTGCTTCATTAAAGCCATGCTCGTTAATAAGCGTTACGTAGTTTTCCCATAATACAGTTGCCCAAATTTCGCCGGCAGCATGAGGAGAAGCCACGCTTGTTGGTGAAATACCAATATCAGCACCAGCATTTTCAGTAATATGTCGGAACGATAATGCATTTACATCTGTATCAGTTGAATAAGGAAGACGACGAATACCGAAGTAGAAGTCTTCTACAAATGTGCCGCTACCATATGCTTTTTGGAACTTATCGTTACCTGTGATATTTATATCGCTTTCTTTAGCGATAAACATTAATGAGTGGAAATCGCCCCAGCCTTCGCCCATTGCGCGGCCTTGGAAGTTAATAAGGCCTGATGAATTACCGACTAAGCGGTTACTAATGTAGTGACCCCATTCATGAGCAATAATACCATTATCAAACGTACCATCTTTTAATGTTGCTTTGGTAAACATGTTTACAGTAACAACTTCACTAGCATCAATTAGGTCATACATTGCATGACCATCAGCGTAATTTAAACCCATATTTGGAATAGTTACAGTATCGTCTTCACCGCCCATTGGTGCCGGTTCTGCTGTATCTGGGTCATTATTAACAACGATAGTTGCTATTGCACCCGCATCTTGTGCATTTTTTACTTTAATTGTAAATGAGCATGAGCCACGGTCTACAATTGCAATTTTACCCGCTAGTTCAGCTGCATTTATAGCAGGCTCACAACCATCATTCACACTTGTTGAATCTACTGTATTTCCATCATCTAAACGAACAACTTCTGCAGCCACATCACTGAATTGGTATTTACCAAAGCCAGATTCTTTTGTTGAAGCTAAAAGGCCTAAAGAGTCATGTGAAGTTACTGTAATACCAAAATCTACACCAACAACGGCATCTTTACTGTTGTACAAGTACATTTGCATACGTGGGCTAGCACCATCAGCTGGCGTAGACATATTTGCGTTATTACGACCTGAGTTATCTTGAGCCTGTGCTTCAATCGGGTCACCTTCTACGCCGCCACGACCAAAGTTAGATACTTGAGCTACATTTGACGTTTCATCAAAACCATGATCATAGAAAAAATCATGTAAAAAGTTATTCATATAAAACAAGTTAACAATAGCCGCTTTACGGTTTGCGTAGCTATTTGCAACTTCATCTACTTTATAAGGGTAGTCAAATGTGAAGTCTGCTGTTGTTTCAGCAGTAAAGTCACCTTCACTAAAGTCTTGAGGTGCAACCACATCTGCGTAAGCAAATACGTTATTACCTGATGTTGTCGTTGCATCATCAGCTAACCATGGGTCCATTGTGCTTAGTTTACTGTAGTAAGATAGAGATACCATTGGCGCGTCTAAAATCTCAGTCTCGTCTACTTGCCCTGGGCCATCTGCAGGAATTACGTCACCGTGCGGGCTTTCCATTGGGTAGCCATCTTGGTTAGCGTAAACACGGTAATTAAAGTCAGCTGCATGAGATTTCAAATCTTTCGCAAAATATACTTTGCTGTTATTCGAATCTACTACATAACTAAAGTAGTCACTTTCTAAAGAGCCAACTTCTGCTACTTCTACTTCAATGTAGTAAGCAGATTTAAGCTCGCCTGCAACTTCAAAAAATACTTCTTTTGCACGTGGTGTACCTAAAACAATCTTAGAGTCATCTAATGATTTAGCCTCATACTTTGCATATCCACCCTCGTTACCAATTTTACGAAGTGAGACATCAATATTTGCTAATTCACTAAATGCTTTTTTTATACTTTGCTCAGAGCTTACAAAACCCGTTAATGCAGCAAGTTTATTTTTAGATGACGACGTATCAGCAAAATAACCCGAGCTTGCTACTAGGTTGTACTCTTTATCCATTAACAAGTTGTATTCGCGGTTAAAAACTTCAACACCGTTTACTTGTTGCTTGTATTTTGCACTAATAGAACCGCGTTTTTGCTCTGATAAATCAACCATAACAGCAGAAGATGCTGTTGTTTTACGATTACTAATACCTGTTAAAGTTTCAATATAAAAGTCAGCAGCATATTGATTACGGTTATCAGCTGCGATTAAAGCCATGTCAGGCTTACGCTGACCTATTGCTTGCCATAAAAATGTTGCTTTACCCATTTGTGCATCGTAAATAGATTTTTGACCCGATACAGTGGCGCGTTCGGCTAAGGTTCTCTGCTGAACAGCAGCTAAAGAAGTACCCTGAGTAACTGCATTTGTAGCACTTACATCATAAAATCGGGTTTGTTCAGCGGCCGTTAGCTCACCTGCTGCTAATGTTGATGCTACAACTATGGCAATAGTTGTTAATTTAAATTGAGACATGTATCCACCTGTTTGTATTTATTATATTAAAGTACTTAATGTTTTTTAATTGATTATTTTATGTAAACGCATAGTTAAGTTGTTAATATACATACTTGAATGAAGCTGAATAGCTTTAAATTTAGAGAAAAGTAAACAAAGGTAAACGAATGCAAAAAATAATTTTTATAAGTTCAGTGCCAATAATTGCAGCTTTATTACTATCTGCATGTAATAACAGTGAAAAAACAGAGGTTAACAACTCTCAGGCGCTACCTAAAACAGCAGAAATCATTATAAAAGAACCATCTAAGAACCAGAAAACTGACACTATTTTTCCTAAAAAAGAAAGTAGTCAAGGTATTATGAAAAAAGCATCTAAAAGCATAAATTCATCGGGTGATAAGCTTATTTTTAACTCTGAGCAGTTATTTAAAGGCGACGTTATTTATAATCAGAACTTAAAGCAAAAAGGTGTAGTAACAGGTACTCTTACCATTACATTAAATACCGATTCTTTGCCTGATGAGTTAAAAAATAATTATGAGTTAGTTAAATCGACAGCTCACAATTACACATTACTTGTTGAAAAGGATGTTGATATTGCAGGATTATCTAAAGATCTAAACAATTATAGCTCAGTGAGCAATGTAGAAGTTGCAATTGATTACTCTCCTATCGAAACACACTTTTAATCAGCAACAATGCACTTACCACTACCATACTTATTAACATGGTAAAGTACTTTGTCAGCACATTTGTAAACTTGGTCTATTTCGTTACTACGCTCAGACCAAGTTGCAATGCCAATAGGAATTATTATAAATCCAATAGTTTACGTATTTATAGACTCAACGGTTTGACGTGATCGCTCCGCTATTTTGCGCACTTTGCTGTTCTTATTAGGTAAAAAAATACAAATTCTTCTCTACCTAAATGCGCCACAATATTGTCTTTTCAAGATGATTTTTAGTTGAATAGGCAGGTTATTGCATTGCTGATTCTAAAGAGTATAAGTTGTTGATGCTAGTTTATTAGCGCAGGCATAGTTATTTTTAGTGTAAGTTTTTAACTGCTCCTTTTGTGCTTGGTAGGTAGAATAAAAGCGACTTACTAAAGTACTAATAAAGGCTGTAATCGTTAAATGAAAAATAAGAAATCGAAGATTAAGGCTATTAATAATTCTTTCGAAAATGAATGCCATCCTAAGTATTAGGCATTCAATACTTGCACCTATAATTGAGCATAAAGCCTGCAATTACACCCTATTAAAAATTTATTACCTAATATCAATAAAGCCAGAAAAAATATAACTTTTCACTAAGTTCAAAACTATAATTTTTCTTCAATTTTTACAATACGTTAATGGTTTTTGTAAAGAAAACCTTCTTTTGCAGTTACTTTAAAAAGTAGTTAAGCTGCATACATTTATCTACTTTTTAGCCTTGGAGTGTGTTTTGCTAAATAAGTGTATTGTACCGTCTATCGTTTTTTTATCTGGGTGTTTAATGCCATTACAATCCTCGTTTGCTAAACCCGTGCTTTCTCTTGAACAACAACTTGGGCAAAAGTTAATACTCGACTTTCGCTACTTTTGCCAGCAAGGAGCAAGTAATAAATGCCGAACTCCAATGACCGAGTTACCTAATGAGCTTGCCGTCGCTATTGCTAAATACGATATTGGCGGAGTTATTTTATTTTCTGAAAACACTCAATCAATAGAACAAACCATTACGCTTAATAGCCAATTGCAAACAGCTGCAAGTAAGTCCAGTAGTAAGCTGCCTTTATTTATATCAATAGATCAAGAAGGCGGACGTGTAGCGCGTTTACCACGCGATGTTGCTACATCATTTACCGGTAATATGTCGATTGGCGCAACGTACAAAAAACACGGTACAAGCTTTGCCACAAAAACAGCAACAGTAATAGCTAAAGAGCTAAATTCGCTGGGTATCAATGTAAATTATGCGCCTACGGTTGATGTAAACATGAACCCCGATAACCCTGTTATCAACGTACGCTCATTTGGTGAAAACCCAGCACTCGTTAGTAAGCTAGGCGCAGCTCAAGTTGCAGGGTTTGAAAACAATGGCGTTATTACTTCGTTAAAGCACTTTCCTGGGCATGGCGATACAAATGTAGATAGCCATACAGGTTTGCCTCAAGTAAACCATGTAAAAGAGGTTATTTACGAGCAAGACCTATCACCGTTTAAACACATTATCGCCAAGCAAAACCCTGGCATGATCATGACGGCGCATATCCAGTATCCAGCGCTCGATAGCACAACGTTTGTAAGTGTTGATGGCAAAACCATGATAAAACCGGCAACAATGTCGCGCGCAATCATTACTGATATTTTACGCGGTGAGCTTAATTACCAAGGTGTTGTAGTAACCGATGCGCTTGATATGGCAGGTATTAGTAACTTTTTTACACCAACTCAAGCGGTAATTAATACGTTTGCGGCTGGGGCTGACATTGCCCTAATGCCCGTTGAAATTAGAACGCCGGATGATTTAAACAAGCTCGATGACCTTATTAAAGAGCTTGTTGCAGCGGTTAAATCAAAACAACTTGATGAACAAGAAATAGCACAATCTGCGATGCGTATTACCTCTCTTAAAAATAAATTTAGATTAAGCACTAATTTTGACCCTATTACTGCGCTTACTGAAGCTAAGCAGGTTATTGGCAGTGCAGCACATCGTGAAATAGAAGCGCAACTTGCTGTAGAGGCTATAACGCAGGTTAAAAATAATAACAGTATTTTACCGCTTAATTTAAAAGCAGGAAGTAATGTTCATATTATTATGCCCGACACGCGTAAATGTATGGCAATGCAGCAAGCAATTGAAGCTACCAGCCAGCAAAAATTCACCTATAGCTGTAGTAGCTTACAAGGGTTCGACCCTGCACTCGCAAAAGCACAAATACACGCTGCTGATATAGTTATAGCCGGCAATGCAACGCCTAATCAAAGTGCGGTAGAAATTGGCGGTATGGATGATTTAAAAGACGATCCTAATTTTGCACTTAATAATGCAGAGCAACCAAAAGCACTTGAGTCATTATTAAATATGGCAAAAGAGGAAAATAAAAGCACTGTTTTTATAAGCCTAAGAGCACCGTACGACATTGCTAAATTTGGTAATTATGCAAATGCTGTACTTGCATCCTACGCATATAATATTGATGTAGATAAAAACGATATTGTATCTGGGCCTGCTTTTACCGCCCTTGCAAAAGTGTTACTGGGTGAAGCGCCTGCTAACGGCGTACTGCCTGTTACAATAAAATCGCAAAAGGCGCATTAATATGAAACTTAATTGTGATTTAGGCGAAAGTTTTGGCGCGTGGAAAATGGGGCTAGACGATGATGTAATGCCACATATTGATATGGCTAATATTGCCTGTGGTTTTCATGCCGGCGATGCCGATGTAATGGCAAGCACGCTCACACTTGCCAAACAATATAACGTACAAATTGGCGCTCACCCCAGCTACCCAGACCTGCAAGGTTTTGGTAGGCGCTCAATGAATCTTAGTACAAGCGAGCTAATAAACTGCCTGCATTATCAAATAGCCGCTATTGAGGGCATGGCAAAAGTACAAGGTTTAACGCTTAGCTATGTTAAACCACATGGCGCGCTTTATAACGACATGATGGCTGATGAAACAATATTAAACACTGTCATGCATGCCATTGCCATCTACCCAACCCCATTAAAGCTCATGCTACTTGCAACGGCTAAAGCACAAAGCCATCAGCAACTTGCCAAAACATACCAATTAACATTAATTTTAGAAGCCTTCGCGGACCGTCAATATACCGATGCAGGACTGTTAGTATCGCGGAATATTCCTGGTAGCGTGCATAATAAATCGGCACTGATTGCGCAAGTAAAACAACTGTTAACTACAGGCTGTGTAACAACTCAATCGGGAAAGGTATTACCTTTACATGCTGATAGTTTATGTGTGCATGGCGATAACGAAGCAAGCATTGCCCTTATTCAGGAGATCAAAGCTCTGTGCCAAACTCGTTAAACACTCAAAAACTAAGTAACCTGAGCTCTGGTTAAGAGATTTACTAAAGTGTTGAATCATGGTGATATTTAAATTTATTTTCTCTAGCCAAAGATTTTCAGTGAAAACAAGGCAAATTTACACGTCAATAGCTGGCCTATTGCAAGTGAATTCAACACAGTTAGCGCTGAAAACAGCTGCTCGATATAGATTTATTATCCAGAGTTCAGGTTAATTAATCATGCATATTGTACATTACGTAATGAGCTTAAGCTCAGCACAGGTCATAAACTTTACTTTATTTATTATATTTTTAACGTACCATTAAAGCGCTACTCTTAATTTTAGGAAAAATGCAAATAGCATATGGAACTTTCCCCTTATACTCAGTTTACACCCTACCTTAGCCACAGCACTTTTTGTTGTAAATTTGATAGTAACCACTTTATTGATAGTGACTTTTCGAGTTATCAGATTTTTTCACCGCTGCAACTTCAAAAAGCAGTCACAAAACGAAAGGCCGAGTATTTGGCTGGCCGATTTTGTGCGAAAAAAGTACTAAACGCACTCGGTATTTCCTCTTTTGATATTCTTTCTAGCAATGATCGCGCGCCGATATGGCCTGATAAAGTTATCGCTAGTATTACCCATACTCAAGGGATTGCAATGGCAATGGCCTCTCAGCGCACAGATATCGCTGGCATTGGTATTGATATCGAACAGCTAATGAGCGCAAAACAAGAGCGAGAGCTACAAGAACAAATTTTGCACCCTAATGACTATCCTCAGTTTAGATTGTTCGCAGAGCAGGTATCACACCCGTTAACCATTATCTTCTCAGCAAAAGAAAGTATTTTTAAAGCTTTGTACGCAAGTGTGAAACAATTTTTTGGCTTTGAAGCGGCTACGCTCATTGCCTTTAATGAACAACAACTGCAATTTAAAATAACCCAAGCACTTTCACCGCAAGTGCCTAAAGACACTTACTTAACCGTATTTTACCAATGTGACAAAAATATAGTGCTCACAGAGTGCGAATTCAAAAATTCCTAGTTATACCAACCTGCATAAACCTTTGAGCAATTTAACGAATTAAATTGCACTATACGTCGTTAAAATTTTTATTTGAAACAAATAGATAAAAAATTTGTCTAGGACCTGTTTATCTTTCGAGGTTAAATTTTCAGCCGTATGCTTGGTATTTAGGCAAGGCTGAGCTTATGTAGTGTGGTTATTCCCCATAAATAGGCGATAACGTTGAATAAATGTCAAATATGCGCTGCCAGTAGGGTAACGCAGGAGCCGTTACCAAGCCCACTAGGTTACAAACCTCACGCCGCGATTAAATCGCCCTAGATTGAAATAACAGCCAAACCACCTCTCTACTGATTAACAATTAAGTTAAAAATACAACATTAATTAACTTTAGTGTTGTATTTTAATACAATTGAATATAGCATTGAAAACAATTATCATTTACATTTACAGAAGGGAGTACCTGTGAAATTTAAGGATGTTTTAATCCCCCTCGCAGCACTTACATCTACTACAGCTTTAGCTAATACTGATAACAATGACGCAGTGGATCAAATGACCGTTATTGAAGTTACTGGAGAGTTATTATCAAGAAGTCTACTACAAAGTGGTAATAGCGTTGTTGTTTTCGATAGTAAAGAACTTGAAAGCCGCCCCGAATTAAGAACCGTAAGAGACGTACTAAGCGAAATTCCAAACATCACAATGGTCACTGGTACTGGTAAAGCTCCAACAGTAAGGGGTATTGATGGTACTGGAGCTGCAGAAAACGCGAATGCATTTTTTGCAGGCAGCAGAGCACGCTTAAACTGGCAAATTGATGGTCGTTCAGCTACTTATAACGAAATAGTTTTTGGCGATTTAGGTATTTGGGACCTTGAACAAATTGAAGTTCTCAGAGGGCCACAAAGTACTTTAGCTGGGCGTAATGCAATAGCAGGTACAATACGCGTAGAAACACAAGATCCGACGTTTGAACAAGAGTTCACAATTCGTGCTGAAGGCGGGAATTTAGACCAAAAACGACTTTCAGCTATTTATAATCAACCTCTTTCTGAGCAGTTTTCCTTACGAATTGCAGCAGATCAATTTGAACGTAGTTCATCTGTTGATTATGAATCTTACCCTGGTGTTAAAGACCCAGCTGACATGGAAGGCCGTGCAATTAGAGGGAAATTACTTTATGAGGGCGATGACAAATACGGTACACGCGTTGTTGTCACACTAACCGATAACAAATACAGTGGTCCAAATAGTGAAATCATTGATTATCCATTTGATCAGCGTCGTTCTAACTTTCCGCAACAACCCGTTCATGTTACGCATACTAAAAGCTTAGGCATTGAATACAGCGCATCATTAACTCAACAACTACAGTTAGAGGTAACGGCTTCAGCAACAGACTTTAATTTTGAACGTAAATCTACGCCAGATGGTTCTAAAGCGAATATTGATAACAAAGAGTTTGTGATAGAACCTCGTTTACGCTATCAAGGTGATAACGGCGAACAATGGGTTATTGGTAGTCGCTACTACACTTCAAAACAAGATGATTGGATCCAATTCATTGTAAAACAAAGCTTTACTGATGATTCAGATAATTTTGCAATTTACTCTGAGGGTGCCCTCCCATTTAGTGACAAATTTGAGCTAACGGCAGGTTTACGCTACGAAAAAGAAAATCGCAAACGTGAAGGCGGTGATCCTGATAGAGCGATTGCAAAAATAGAATCTGATAACGACTACAGTGCCTTATTACCTAAGCTTGGGCTCAGCTACCAAGTAAGTGATACGCATATTGTCGGTTTACAATTATCTCGCGGGTATAATGCAGGCGGCGGCGGCATTTCCTTTGGCGCACCAATTGTTAACTATGAATATGATGAAGAGTACGTAAACTCTTTAGAAATCTATGGTCGTCAGCAATGGGCTAATAACAGTATAAGCACATCTCAAAACCTGTTTTATTCGCAATATACAGACATGCAACTACCTTTTGATTTAACACCTGAAAACTCACGTGATGAAGCTTATGTAGTTAGAAATGCAGACGAAGTAACTACTATTGGTTTTGAATTTAATGCCGATTGGCAGATTAATGATCAGTTCAATCTTTATGGTGGTTTTGCACTGTTAGATTCTGAGATCACTGATTATCCAAACTCAGGCCTAGAAGGGAACTCATTACTTACGGTTCCTTCTGCTTCTATGAAATTAGGGACCACATGGCAATCAAATAATTGGGTTGTTAACGTTAGTGGCCAGTACACTGATGGCTGGTATACCAGTATTTCAAACGATGAAGGCGGTAAAACAGACGCTTTTGCGACCTTTGATACAAGTTTGAACTACGTTATCTCTGAGCAAGCTAAAGTGTATCTTTCAGTACGTAATATTTTTGATGAAGATGCTCCTGTTGCATTGTATCCAGGTACAGCACCTGCTGATAGCAATGAACCTGATACTAACTTTGATACAGCAGTATTGACCCAACCAAGAACTATTAGTGCGGGCATACAGTATACATTCTAATCAATCAGATTTTTCCACAGCAAAGCTAAATCATTTGCCGTGGAAAAATCTATAAAATCAATAACAAAGGTTATTAAGTATGACAACAATTAAATACGATAGCAGCCTCTGGCCATTAGCTGTAACAGTAGCAAAGGGGGAGTGCACGCTAGCAATGCACTTAGACTCTTTAATATCATGGGATCGTTGGTTTGATAGAGCTGAAGCATTTATTGTAGTGCGTGTTTATACAGATGAAGCATCCTTACAACACCCTAAAGGGGCGGGTCCTGCAACACAAGAATGGCTTAAAAATGGTGCGGCAGAGAAAATGCTACAACTTGTTCAAGCGATGCTTATCGTTGTTCCTGAGGAGCAATATCAAAAATTGCAGAATATGAGCGTTCAAAAAGCCTTTGGTATACCTGGAGCCGTATTTAAATCACTTGATGATGCTGCAACATGGCTGCAGGCATCAACCAAAGAGATAGCGATACCTGAAAATATTGAATTACAAGATGTAGCTACACTTGTCCACTCTCATTGCGGTAATACCAATTAGCTTAATTAAGTGATCTATTTTGAGGTAAGCAAATCGTGTTAATAACAAGGCAATAAAGAGTTAATCGTCCCTCAAAGGGAAGCGCATGTTTGGTCTTTATGCTGCGTTATCGCCTATTTATGGGCAGTGACCACACTACATAGGCTCTGCCTTACCTAAAAACCAAACAGGCCGCTGTAAATTCAACCACCAAAATTCAACATGCCCTAGTTATACCAATACCAATAAATAGCTGATCTATTTTACTTGCTAAAACAACCCATTTCTTTGTTGTAAATTTCGTAAAGGGAACAACCATTTACATCAATTTACGCCTAGAACTGAATTATTTTTTTTGCGTAAAATTTAGATCACATACTTAATGGAATTGGTATTACCCCTTTATAAAAACACTCAATAATATGTAATCGATACAACTTAAAATCATATATTTGTGAGTGTTTTTTCCGCCACCATAATGTGGGGAAGTACATCTTCAATATCTGTTTGCAGCTTTGCATTAATATTATAAACATTACTTAAATGGCGCTGTGTTAGTACTTCTTCAGGCGAGCCATGAGCAACAACTTTTCCTTTATCAAGCATGTAAATTCGATCTGCAAAGCTCGCAGCAAGTGATAAATCATGAAGAACAGCAACAACTCCCGCGCCTTGTTTTGCGGTTGTAACGGCTTGGTTCATGACTTCATATTGATGATATAAATCTAAGCTAGCAGTTGGCTCATCAATTAATAAATAAGCATTTTTTTGCTGAGTTAAACTTGGCTGTAATTGGCACAATACACGAGCTAATTGAGTACGTTGCTTTTCACCACCAGAAAGCTGAGTAAAGCATTGCTGTGCTAGGTGAGTAATCCCTACGGCTTTCATTGCATCATTAGAGAACTGTTTCAAGGTAGCCTGCGTGCACTGTTCTTGATGACTAAAATGCGCCATATCAACAACTTCATTAACGGTGAAAGGAAAATCTAACTCGTAGCTCTGGGTTAATACCGCCCTTAATTTAGCAAGCTCTAGCAAACTATACTCATTTAACTCTCGTTGATTAATATTTACAGTTCCGCCACTTAACGGTAAATCTCCTGATAATGCTTTCATTAATGATGATTTACCTGCGCCATTGGGACCAATGATAACTACAATTTCATTTGGTTTTACATAAAAATCAATATTATCCAGCAACGTTTTATGTTTAATTTTTACGCTAAGTTGGTTGCCAATTAACATAGTTCACTTTGCTCCTTGGTAAGTTTTTAACAGCATAATCAAAAAGAATGGACCGCCAATAGCACTGGTTATTAGACCAATGGGGACTTCTGCTGGTAGCATTATGGTACGGGCAAATAAATCAGCAAGGCTAAGCATTAATGCTCCCCCTAACATACAAGCTGGTAATAAATAACGGTGATCTGGGCCTAATATTAAGCGCATAATATGCGGTACTATTAAGCCGACAAAACTAATAACGCCCGTAATTGCGACGGCTGCTGCTGTACAAAGTGCCGTATATATAAAAACCTGCTTTTTCAATTTAGTCACATTAATGCCGACATGCTTCGCTTGAGCCTCTCCTAATAAATACACGTTAAGAGGTTTAGATAAACGTAATAAACCAATACAACAACCAATAATAATACCGAGTGTTGGCATTATCATCGCAAGGTGATTTCCCGCCAAAGAGCCCATACTCCAAAATGTTAAATCACGCAATTGTTGCTCATTACTTACCAGTGTTAAGATACCGATAATAGCGTTTACAATCGCATTTACGGCAATCCCTGCCAGTAGTAGGCTAACAATAGTAAAACGCCCATTTTGCGCGCCCAACCGATAGATAAACATGCATACCGCAATACAACTCAAAAATGCCCCTACAGGCACCGCATAGTAGCCTAAGTTGTCGCTAAAATTAGCAAACAAGCTTGTTCCTAATACAATAGTTGCTACTGCACCTAACGCTGCACCACTGGCAATGCCAATCAAGCCAGGATCTGCTAATGGATTTCTAAATAAAGCTTGCATTGCAGCACCGCAGGTTGCTAAACCAGCTCCAACAACCATCGAAAGTAGAATACGAGGAAGGCGGATCTGCCAAATTATAGCGTGCTTAAGCTGATCATCTACCGGCTGGGTTAGCATAAGCATCGTCTCGCGCAGCGTTATCACAACCCCTCCCTGACTTAGGGCAATAAAAAATACCAATATACAAATAATAAACAAAACAGGAATAGATAAAACCCGTATCCGTTGTTGCGCTAATAACCTATTTCCTAACGCCAGCATAGCTATCGCTCGTCCTGTTGTTTTGTGCTGTTTTCAGCTAATTTTAAAAATCTATATTGATAGCCATCCGGCAAGCGTGTTTTAGGATAAAATGCATGCGCTAGTTCTACCGCGGCTTGAGGCGTTCTAGGGCCCATACTTAACAAATAGAGCGCATCAAAATTGTAAATACGTCCATTTTTTATCGCATTTGAATATTTAAAAACAGATAATATTTCAGCGCTTGGTTGCTGATCATTGGCGCCAATTCCCATACTAATAATCACATCAGGATTTAGTGCTAATGCGGCCTCGCTTGAAATCGTCTGCCAGTTAACCATTGTTTGAGCCATCATATTCACTCCACCTGCAATAGTTACCAACTCATCAGCAGTTGTCTCTGCCCCTGCAACCATAAGTTGACTACTGCGGATAACCAAAACCTTAGGTTTAGTACTTGTTTGCTCTAAAATATATGACAAGGCCTTGCGGTCCGCTTGCAAAGAGTCTGCGAGCATATTGCCCTTACTCACAACATTTAATTGTTTGGCTATTTGCTCTATTTTATTTTCAATACGCCAAAAGTTGTCGTTTTCATGCAAGATAACCAAGTTAGCGCCAGTGAGCTTTAATTGCTCAACCATTTTTTTAGGACCAATATCTGATTCAGCGAGGATAATATCTGGATTTAATGACAACACACCTTCAACGCTTATTTTGCGAACATAGCCAATTTGTGGCTTCTGAGTTGCAGCGGCTGGATAAACACTGGTGCTATCAACGCCAACAATGCGTTGTTGTTCACCAAGGGCGTAAATAACTTCTGTTATTGAGCCCCCTGCAACCACTATTCGCTGTGGGTTAAGAGGCTGCGGACTTGCATGTACATAGCTATTAGCAAGTAAAATAACAAACGGAATAAATAAAATAGATGAGAGTTTCATGATGTTAAACTTAAATTACAAATAAAAACAATAACAGTTTTCATTTGCAACTAGTAGCTTTTATTATGATTGTTTTAATGCCCTATAAAATTTAGTTTAACCTCTTAGGTAA
The DNA here is from genome assembly GCF_015864295.1 of Pseudoalteromonas sp. NZS127_1. Taxonomy (NCBI): domain Bacteria; kingdom Pseudomonadati; phylum Pseudomonadota; class Gammaproteobacteria; order Alteromonadales; family Pseudoalteromonadaceae; genus Pseudoalteromonas; species Pseudoalteromonas sp. NZS127_1. The sequence goes on from NZ_JADYXO010000010.1 coordinate 77,867, forward strand.
TAAGGTATGTGAGCTTTCGGAGTTAAATGATTTCAATTTAAAGGCTATTTAATCACGGCGTGAAATGTGTAACCAAGTCACCTCATACGGCCCGCATTACTCTAATGGCTGTATCCTTGTAAGAATAAGTAAAATACTGGGTAACAAAAGGGTTTCATCACCAAGTCAAACCTAAATAGCAGCGAGTGTCATTTATGCTTGCCATCACCTACTTATGGTAAACAATCACACCACATAGGCGCTACCTTGCCAAAAAACCAAACACTCTGCTGCAAACTCAACCTCGAGAAGTAAATTAAAGCTTATTTTCCCCCTGTTTATTTAACCTGAACTCTGGATAATAAATCTATCTCGAGCAGCTATTTTCAGCGCTAACTGTGTTGAATTTACTTGCAATAGGCCAGCTATTGACGCGTAAATTCGCCTTATCTTCACTGAAAATCTCTGGCTAGAGAAAATAAATTTAAATATCAGCATGATTCAATATGTTAGTAAATCTCTTAACCCGTGTTCAGGTTACTTAGTAACTTTTTAAACACCGTAAAATAGATATTTGTTAAATTTCCAAGCTCACTAATATGAACTCGTTCATTTTCTTGATGGATAGTGCCGTTAGTTAAACCAAGTTCAACTACTTGCGGACAAATATCGCTAAAAAAACGGCCATCAGAAGTTCCTCCTGCAGTTGAGGTTTGAGGAAGCAAACCAGTACATTGATTAATGGCTGTTTTGCACTCTTTTATTAGCGAAAGTTTATTTTTACTATTCTCTGCAGAGTAATAAGGGTTGCAAGCATGCGATGTTGTTAGTGAGAAATCATTAGTAGTTCGCGTTACAATATGAGTGACTAAATGAATTAGATCATCTTCACTGTAAGCCTTGGTATAACGAATATTTAAATTAATTATTACAGCGTCAGGTATGACATTATCGCTGCACAGACCTGAGTCAATATGAGTGACTTGCATTGTTGTACCAAGCTGATTGTTATCTCTATTATCCCAATCAAATTTCATTAAATCTTTTACAATGCTACAGGCATGATGGATAGCATTAATGCCTTGAGTCGGATAAGCAACGTGCGCACTTTTTCCATTAACTTGAATGGCAAAACTCAACGCCCCTCTGCGTCCAATTTTTAGCATATCACCGCACTGCTTTATTGATGTCGGTTCTCCAACAATACAAGTCCTGTTTTGCATCTTTAAAGTGTTTTACAATTTCACATGAGCCGAATAAAGCATCGCCCTCTTCATCGCTGGTAATTAAAAACCATAGTCGCCCAACAAAGCGCGCTTCAAGTACTAGCATCTCAGCTGCAACTAAGGCTGCGGCAATACCGCCTTTCATATCTGCGATGCCTCGACCGATCAAGTAATCATTTTTAATTTCACCTGCAAAAGGTGGGGCTTGCCATTTATTAAGATTACCTGTGGGCACAACATCCGTGTGCCCACAAAAACCTAAATCGGGTCCATCACCATTAGATATAACAGCAATTAGATTACTCACCCCATGACTTTCAAATGTATCGACTTTTGCTCCCAGCATTGATAACTTTTTTGCAATCCATGCTTGGCAACCTGCGTCATCAGGTGTTACCGATTCAAATTGCAGTAATTCACGTGCATACTCAATTACTCGACTTTGGTATTCGCTCTTTAACTCAGCCGTTAAAGTAAAGTGTTCATCGATGATAAGGCTCACCTCATAATTAAATAAAGGGTATTAAGGTAGTTTGTTTCATCAACAAGTTAAACAACAAACTCCCAGTAATAACTAATACTTTAAACGCACTATCAACTCACTATTAGCCACATTCATCGCATTTCTTGAAAATAGCAGTGTTAAACATTCATCAATAAACTGATCAACATCATCACCGAGTACAACAGTTTGAGCTGCAAAAGCGGCAGCTCGTAATGCTTTTTTTAGACTTTCGGGGTTTTCCCCTCCTGCAACATTGATATTCTCGCGAATAGAAACCACTTCAAATCCTTTGTGTAAAAAAAATGCTGAAACATCTTCAAGAGAATGTTGAAACATAGCTAAAGGGGCATCTTTCAATCTGTCCTTCCATTTGGGACTCATAAATACTTCCTGTAATGTATCCCTTAATAAAAATCCCTCTGTGTTTGGCTGACTGCAGCTCCACTGTATAGCAATACATCCACCTGGTTTTACCGCTGCTGCCATTTGTTCAAGCGTATGAGTTGCATCTTTGAGCCAATGAAGCATCCAAAAACTAGTCACCAAATCATATATATTTGGCTTTAATACTAATTGCTTCGCATCACACACATTCGCATTAACAGGCAAATCATTACATCGCTCAATAGTTTTACTTATCATTGATTTTGAAACATCAGTAGCGTCAACACTCCACCCCCTATGCGCAAGTTCAGCAGCTAAGCGACCACTACCACAACCAATGTCAGCAGCAAGGCCAGCAATATTATTTTTATATAAATCTGTTTTTTTAAGTGCCTGTAAGGCCTCTAGAAATTGGCCATCATTAGCTTGCTCATATTCATCAGCCAGCCATTGTGGTGCATCTTCTAATGGTAGTTGTGTATCATTTATTTGAGTCATATTGTTTGTATTCCTTGATTTGTTGTTTATTAAGATCAAAATTAATTTTTTCTGATAATTTTTTACGAGCAATTTTACCTATAACGGTTAATGGGATATGTTCAACATACGCCACTGTATCTGGCAACATATAGCGTGCAACACCTTGTGCCGCTAGGTATTGCCTTACGTCTTTGAGTGCTAACTTAGGCGAATTTGGGTCTTGCGAAACGATAACTGCGCATGTTCGTTCACCGAGTTGTTCGCAAGGTAGTCCCACAACAGCAACATCTTTTATGCCATGATGGCAGGCTAAATGAGCTTCTAATGTTTCAACCGAAATAGTCTCTCCACCTCGGCGAAGAACCTCTTGGATTCGGCCTTCAACAATAAGGTGACCACTGCTTAGCCGCCTTACCTGATCCCCAGTACGGTAATAACCTTCAGTAGTAAATGATTTTTGATTGGCCTGCTCGTCTTTATAATAACCACGGATTGTATATGGACCTCTGGTCAACAGCTCGCCACACTTTCCCTTTGCAACATCCTGGCCTTGTTCGTCCACCACCCTAACTTCATCCAAATCAGATAATGGACGTCCTTGAGTCTTGAGTTTTAAAACACTAGGATCTGAATTACGAGTGAAATTAAGAAGTCCTTCAGCCATGCCAAACACTTGTTGTAAATTACAATTAAGTTCATTACCGATTCTGCGAGCTGTAGCTTCATCAAGTTTAGCACCGCCAACTTGTAATAAATCAAGACACGCCGTTGGAGGTGTTACTAATGCAGCATAATTAAGCCAAGTTTTCACTAAAGTCGGCACTAACGCTGTCACCGTAACCCCTGCTTTTTCAATATACTCAAATGCAATTTCAGGACTCGGCACTGGACACATAACTACCCCAGCTCCCACTTCAATCGCACCTAAAATACCTGGGCAAGCTAATGGAAAATTATGCGCCGCTGGTAATGCAACAAGATAGCGGTCTTGTGAACTCAATTCACAAAGCTTAGCACTGGCTTTTATATTGTAGAGGTAATCTCTATGTGTTCTTGGAATTAACTTCGGTATTCCTGTTGTACCGCCTGAGCATAATAATAAAGCCATTTCAGCAGGATCCGCTGCGAGACCAGGAAACTCAGGTGCTGTCATTTGAGCTTCAGTTTCCTTAGTAAACTCTAGTAAAGATAATATTGACGGATGCGGTTTTAAATCTAGGCCATCTACAACAACATGTTTAAGTGTTGGGACTGTATTAAGTAGCTCATTGGCAAATGCATGACAATCGAAACTAATCGATTGTTCACTAACAAACCAAGCACGTGCTTGTGTTAATTTCACAAAATGCAAAATTTCACGTTGTCCATGTCCAGGTAACGCCATGACAGGAATAACGCCTAGCTGGAGTAAAGCGAAAAAGGTTAATACAAATGCATTATTATTACCCATTTGCATCACCACTTTATCACCTCGCCCAAGACCAATACTGTGGCAATGCTCTACTATATTATTCACAACAGCGCTTATTTCTTGGCCTGTCATCTGTTGCCATTCACCAGATTGAAGGCCGGGGCCGCTGAGCAGAATAACATCAGCATATTGCTTAAGTTTTGCAGTTAACCAATTTGCAAAGTTTTCATTTCCCCACACCCCTTGCTCTTTGTATTTTCTGCTTATTTCTTCTGGCCAAGCATATAACCCGGCTTCGGTAGGCACAAACTCAGTCACAGTGCCCCCTCCATTTCCAATTCAGCACTGAGTGCGTCATCATCTAAATCTAAGATTTCACAATACACTTGAGCAATTTGTAATACTTCTTCAGCATCGGTCGAGCCAGTAATTGAAGCGGCAATGCCTGCAATAGAAGGTGAACTAAATAAGCTTTTCATGTCTATCGAATTGGATCCGAAGATTTCCCTAATTTGCGCGATTAACGAACTTGCTAAAACAGAATCCCCACCCGCAGCAAATAAGTTTTGATGAATATTACTACCATCCCCCCCGATCACTTCATGCCAAATAGAAGCTACCACACGAACTATTGGCATACTTAACGAGGTTTCATCATGTTCTACATTTTTAGTAATTACTGGCTCTTGAGTCTCAGCAACGACTCTATTTTTGGGTAACGTATCACCAATATGCGTATCCCAATAATCTGGCTCAGTGACGAGGTTCACCACGGTATTACTGAAAAAATCAAACATTGCATCGAGCACACCATCAACAAAAGCATCCTCTCGACAATCCCAATTAATTAAAATACCACCATCAAGTTCAGTTACTTGCGCATCAAGTAATACCTGTGGCCCTTGAGAAATAATCCAAATAGGATCCCCAAATACTCGGCGCACATTTGCATCAAATAACTCACCTAAATTTAATGCGCTTGTAAATACAACAGGCGCTGTTACTTGCTGCCCACGTGCACGCCCTAAATCTCTTAAAACATGAACTCCACCGTAGTCTGCGCGCGCTGCTCCCTCGTGCATACTAGATTGAACATCACGCGCTCGTGTCACAAAAGTTGCAGTCGGGCCAGTATCAACATCGAGGAGTATTGAACTACTAAAGTCGCCTACCACCTCTTTAATATTAGGGCCTGCGAGTGGACGTTGAAATAAAGGAACATTAAGAATAAAACGCGGATCTTTGCTCCATCCAGCCAGGGTTTCTGCCAGCACGGTTGCTAACACCACTGATGGGGTTAATCCGTACTGACGACATTGCGCATATAATTGTGCTTTACGCTGCGGATCAATATTAAAATGGCGACGTGTTGTAATAGGGTGCTGCGATGAAGCTGCTTTTAAAGGTAGTAATGGGCCATTGGGTAAAGAAGCTAGCTGTGTTTGCCACCACATTCCTGAGCTTTCTTTTATTGACTCCCAATTATGCTCAATGGCCATTCGGCAATCTTTATAACTCATTGCTAAATCAGCAAGTTCTACATCGGGGTCATCGTATAACAGTGCAAGATCACGCAGTAGCGTGCGATAACTAACGGCGTCTGCAGCTATCATATCAATGTCTAAATGCAGGCGACTGTTACCATTTTCTAATAAGCTTAAAGCGACCGCAAATACTTCTCCTGACTCAATATCTAACATTTGTGATGAATAGGTCGAGCGATACTGCTCTAGTAACTGCTGCGCAACATCAGTAGGTTTATCCCGTAAATCATTAAAGGTGACATGCACTGTATTATTACTTGGATTATGTATTTGCTGTCCGCTAGAGCATACCTGTAAACGCAACGAGCTATGACGTTGAACAAGTTTCTCTATTGCTAGCGTCAAACGGGCTAAATCTAATGGCTGTGACTTATCATTGATTGCCGACAACTCAAATTCACAATACAGATGCGCTGATACCCCCCCAAGCGGTTGATTAACATCACGTCCTAACCAATAGGCATACTGCATAGGCGCAAGTGAAAAAGGCGCATGAGGAAGTTTCCCGATTTTTATTTTTGGGACCCCAAAGATAGTGTCTTGTGTATTATCAGCGAGGCTGGCAGCCGATACCCTAAGATACTCAACCCATGCCCCCACGAATGGTTTTTTAGCTAAATCTGCAAAGTTAATATCATAACCAGCCGCTCGCCAAGTTGACACTAAGTTCATTAATGTGATCGAATCAAGTCCTGCTTCAATCAGGTTACATTCTGCTGATACAGCACCTGGCTGTAAATTTAACGTATTACTAACGACAGCAAGTACATCTTCTAATAGCGAGGCTGAATTACTATTTTTATTCATTTGGGTAGTTTCCATTCTTAATGTTTGTCTTTACCAAATCATGTTGTTGACTTGGCGAGGATGTCTTGTTGCTTCAAACGCAGCAGCTCTAGCCGCTGTTGATGCAAAGAAGAAGTACTTTTTTGATTTGCTTGCCACTGCATAAGTAACGCTTTTTCATCCAGTTTTCCGTTTACTGTTAGCGGGAATTTTTTAAGAAATAGAAAGTCTGAAGGTAAATAGTGAACAGGGAGATGCTGAGATAGATAATTTCTCAATGTTGCTATTGGTTGTGCGGTAAATGATTCCTCTGTCGCGATTAAAATAGCAATTAAGCCATCTGATAAACCACTGTCGAGGCATGGTTTTGCTATCACGGCTGCTCTTTGTATCTTTGCATGTGATTCTAAAACAACTTCTATTTCACTCGGCTCAATACGAAACCCCCTTACTTTCAATTGCCTGTCTGCACGACCAATATAAAAGAGTTGACCATCAAGTTGCTTCGCTAAGTCACCCGAACGATACATCCGCTTCCCAGTATGAAAAGGACTGGCAACAAATCGCATCGCGGTTAGATCAGGGCGATTGATGTAACCGAATGCCACTTGATCTCCTGCTACATAAATTTCACCAATTTCACCATCAGCCACTTTTTCTAAATTTTCATCAAGTAAAAGCACCTCCAAACTAGGTAGCCCTTCACCTATTGGACTATTTTCAGTGCCACAAAGTGAATCACTTAGTGTTAGCCATGTTACGTGCACCGTTGTCTCTGTGATCCCGTACATGTTTATCAATTGCAATGTTTCGCAAGGGTAAAGCTGCCACCATTTTTTTACTTTATCCAAATTAAGTGCTTCGCCACCAAAGACTACTTTGCGCAAGCATAGTGGTTGCTCACTCATTTTTAGAGCCTTACTTTCTGCGTCAATTAAGGCATAAAATGCTGAAGGCGTTTGATTAAGAATAGTGACCTTTTCTGCTCTCAAATATTGCACTAAGGCGTCTGGTGACCAAATTACACTTTTTGGAATAATCGTTAGCTTGGCTCCTGTGGTCAAGGCTCCCCACACTTCCCACACTGAAAAATCAAAAGCCAGTGAATGAAACAAAGCCCAAACATCGGTATGTGTTGCATCTAATAAAGGCATTGCCGCATTAATTAAGGCCAGAACTTGCTGATGCCCTACAACAACTCCCTTAGGGTTTCCCGTCGACCCTGAAGTAAAAATAATATAAGCGAAAGCACCAGCGGCTCTGTAAACAGGTTTCTCGTGCTCATCTGGAACAAAGTTAAATTGGTCCTCGACAAACAACAAATGACTCATAGCTTTAGTAAGTGAATCGTTCCCCCAAAGCGTCATGCTCAACTCTCGCTGAGTAACAATTGCGCTAGGCTGACTACAAGTAATTATCCAATCGATCCTTTCTTTGGGGTAGTCGGGATCAATCGGCACATAGCACGCTCCAAGTTGCAATATTGCTAACACGTGAATAATTTGCTCACAGTTTCTAGGCAATATTAAAGCCACGCAGTTTCCTGTACGAACACCACTTGCATAAAGTCGATGTGATGCCAACTCCGCTTTTTGTTTAAGCGCTTTATATGTCAAGGAGCTATGTTCATCACTAACAGCGATGCGATTAGGGTGCATAACGGCTTGTTCAGCAAAGGATTGATACAGGCATGCTGTACCTGCTGGCATCCCTTTGTTAATCTGCTCCATATTAATTTCCATCCATCTCTATGAGTGATTTAGGACGTAAATCTGTCCAATTATCATTTAGCCAACTCAAACAAGTATCACGTGTTTGAGGGCCAAAAACCGGCTCCCAACCAGAAGGAATAGTTAATACTTCAGGCCATAACGAATACTGTTTTTCATGATTGATAAGGACTACAAATGCCATTGATTCATCATCGAAAATATTTTCACTCATGATTTAACTCCAAAGAGACTGTTGATAGGGGGTTTAATTCGCTGTTATTAAGTTGCGCAGAATTTGCGGCTTCATGACTGAATTTGTTACAACTATCGACAAGTGCTTGCAAATAGAACTCAAAATCAGTTAATAGCTGAGCGCTACGTTTTTTGCCCACTGCATGCGGGTCAAAGCTCAAACGGATCTTGGTTGTTGCACCTGGGTAGATAAATAAAGCAGCGGCTTGGCCAACCGAATCTTGCCACTTAACATCCTTTAATCCTGCCAATGCAAGCCCTTGAGATGAATCGACTTGTTTAATTGGCTCTGCGGTTTGTGTATCCGCATCAAGGGCATTTTCAATAACTAATAAAGTATCAAAAAATTCACCAAAACGATGAGTCGCTTCCAAATTATCCAACCTAACCGGAGCTAACGCTTGCCATTCAAATTGTTCAGTTTGCAACTGCTGCAACAACGCAATTGGACTACTCAAAGAACCGGTCTTAATCCGTATTGGTACTAACTGAGTAACCAACCCAACAAGCGTTTCAATACCTGCTAACGACGCTGCACGACCAGAATCAAATAAACCAAATACGACATCGTCCTGATTAAGTGCATTACCCACTGTTTTAGCCCATGCCAATTGAAATAGCATGGCCGTAGATACATTAATCTTTGCAGCTAATGCTTTAATGTCTGCATTTACAGCAGCACAAAGCACACTAGATAATTCTTGTGAAGGAAATCGTTGTTGTCTTGTCGGGCATAATAATGAAGGGGCTTTGAAACCATTCAGCGCTTTATTCCAATATTGACAAGCTATTGTCGGATCTTGTTTTTGTAACCAATCAAGATATTGACCCCAATGTAAATCTGGATAAGCTAAAGTGGCTTCAGCACTCATTCCACCAAGCCACTCTTGCAAAATTCGAGGGGCTGACCAACCATCCAGCAGTAAGTGATGACAATGAATCAAAATTAGCCACTGACTATCACTTATACGTATAGATAAAAATCGCATGAGTGGCGGAGCATCAAATTCAAAGCGATATTGGTACCATGCTGTGCGATGCTGCACTAACAATGCTTCATATTGCTCACTTGGTTCACCACGTAAATCTAAAGTTTCCCATGCAGGCTCGAGTATATCGGCAGTAAAGGTAGAAAATGTTTTCATAAAAAAGCCTGATCTTAGCGCGTCATGACGGCGCAGAAGATCTGCGGCCCCTGCTTTTAAAGCACTTTCAGATATTTCTGGGGTGTGTTGATTAGAAAGAGTTATTTCCATTTGTGTTGTCCATGGATCTGTTAGTCCATGACAGTGGCGAAGCATTTCAACTTGCAGTGGCGTAGCTGGCTTAATTGTCAAATTATTACTACCAACAAGACCTTGTGCTTGTAGCTGTTGTTGTTCTTCAATAAAACAGTTGTGTAGTTGATGAAAAAGCTTATTTAACTCAGCTTTAAATCGTAGTAGATCACTATGGTGCAATTCGCTACTAGGTGTTATCGCATTAAAGTGAAGTGTTTTTATCCCTTTTTTATGGCAGTAGTAGGCTGTTAAATCTAAAGAATTTAGTAACGGCCAGTGATCGGAGCAAGCTTCAGTGAGCTGCTCAAGAAGCGGAGTTACTGACCATAAATCTGAATTGGAGGATAAATTTAAATCACCAAGAAAATTAAAACCGACTAACCAACCATTTACACTTTGTTGAGCAGGCGCGACACCATTTGATGATACAAAAGGAGAGTCTTGCTGAATAATTTGACCACACCATTTACGCAACACTGTTTCTATCAACTGGCTCGACATTTCATCCGATTTAGTCTTTAAAACATCACTATTGAGAGCCACATAAACTTCACGGGCAAACCAGCCAATGGTCCTGCTTAAATCTTGTGTTGGTTCCTGTATTTCTCGACCATGCCGCTCTAGTACCAAGGTAGGACAGCGATTATCTACAGCTGGTTTTAATTTTGATGTAATGGCAGCTAAGCAACTTATAGCAGGTAATAAACTAGCCAGCGGAAGCCCTAACCTACGAGCGACAGTTAATGCAGGACATGTTTTATTATAAGGTTCCAAGCTCCAAGTTAATGTGTGAGCACTTGCCAACGTTCCCAAATTGGTTGAATTTGGCGCAGGTATATACTGCTGGCTTAATTTATTTATATGATTGGACCAACTACGCCATGATGTTGGTACGGGAGGTAATTCAAGTTTTTCATTATTCACTTGCTGATTTCGGACAATCGCAAGGTCTTCAGCCAAAATATGCCATGATGAGGCATCTATGACTAAATGGTTTATGGCAAACCAAGCCCTTTGGTTATTATTTTCATTTTCTTTAACTAACAATACGGCAACCATAACACCGTTTTTAGGACTTAAATTACTGCATAGTTGTTTTGCCAACTCAGCTGCTGATAATACACCTGAGTTTTCTAAAGTGGGTAAATCAGTATTTTCAGAATACACTCTATACTTATCATCATCACACTGTTGATAAGTTTGCTCACAATAAATAGTTTGGGTATTTTCAACCGGAACATTTAGGGATAACTCCCCCGTACCCGATTGTACCAATTGAGCTCGCAACAACCCATGGCGATTAAGTAAAGCATACACAAGCTCTTTTAGTTCACCAGCCGTCATACTTTCAGGCACTACTACACTTGCTAGTTGTGCAAATCGATCAAGCGGTGTCGCTGCATTAAGGTAGCGCTGCATTAATGAAGTTGAAGTAAGCTGACCTTTATCATTACTATCGTGGCTAACCGTTTTACTATTTTGACTGTCTCCTAGGGGATCAACTTCGTGTAATTCTTTAACCAAATTCGCAATGCATTTTGCATTAAATACTTGACGAGGAGTAAGGTGGATCCCTTCTCGACGAGCGCGACTGACTAATTTCACCACTGAAATACTATCGCCACCCACTGCAAAAAATCCATCGTCAATGCCTATTGTCTCAATCCCTAAAACGTCACACACTAAACTACATAGCTTTTTCTCCAGTTCATTGCGAGGGGCTCTTTTGGCAATAACACCTAAATCATCAGGTATCGACAGCGCTTTACGATTAATTTTTCCATTAGGTAATTTAGGTAGTTTTTTATTAATTACAAAATACTTGGGGACTAAGTGAGGAGGTAGAGCTTGCTCACATACATAGCGAAAGCGGGCTATTAAGTTTAAATTAGCCTCTTGATTATCGCTTAGTTGCTCAATTTCATTTTCAATATAACAAATTAACTCCATCGCACTTTGAGTAACCGCTCTGGCAATCACAGCGCAAGGACATTTAATTAACAGCTCAATGGTTGACTCAACTTCGAGCGGCTCAACACGAAAACCTCTAATTTTTACTTGCTCGTCTATACGGCCAATGTATTCAATATTTCCTTGAGTTGTCCATTTGACTCTATCACCACTTAGGTAAAGTCTTTCACCTTGTTCAGAAAAAGGATTAGCAATAAACTTGCTTGCTGTTAAATCACTACGATCAAGGTATCCTCTTGCTAATCCAGCACCAGCAATTGCAAGCTCACCATGCACCCCTAAAGGCGCTAATTGCAAGCAACTATCTAAAACATAAACTTGCCCTCCTGCAACTGGCCCACCTATTACCGGCTTTTCAGCGGCATTGGTTTTAGCAATCATTGCATCCACTGTTGCCTCTGTCGGGCCATATAAATTAAAGCCCAACGTACCAGGCAGGCTCTTTATACGTTGCCAAAGCTCTTGTTTTACCGATTCACCACCAAAACCCAATATTGCAGGTGTGTGAGGTTCAATAAATTGCCCATTGGTATCTGTAAGTCCTGACTGTAACCACGGTAATACTTCATCTAGCATACTGGGAGTTAACTCAATAAAATCCATTTTTTTAAGCATTATCTCTTTGGCAAGAGTGACCGCGTCTTGCATCGTATTTGCATCAAATAAATAGACTTTATGGCCTTCAAACATCCACAGTGTAGGTTGCCATGAGGCATCAAAGGCCAAAGACCAAGCATGGCCAACTTTTAGCTGATTATGTTCTACAAGCGCAGAAGCTTCGCTATAGAGATCGTGTTTATGACTAGCAATAAGGTTAACCAGCGAAGCATGTTTTACAACAACACCTTTTGGCTGCCCTGTTGAGCCTGATGTAAACGTAATACAGGCTGGATGAGATGAGCGCAATGGCCGGCATCTCTCTTCGTTTGTAAGATTAAGATCACTATTTTTTACACTTAATGCTTCATTCTCAATAACTAACAAACTGACTGTTTTAGTTTGTAATTCAGTCGCTTTAGCTGATTCAAATGAATGTGTATCACCGTTATTAATTACTATATTTGGCGCCGCCAATGTAAGTACTCGGTTAATGTAATCCTCTGGATAATTTGGATCTATAGGTACAATAGCGGCACCAGCCTTGAGTGTACCAAGCATCACAACGAACCATTCCAACTGACGAGGCATTATTATGGCAACCCGATCCTCTGGCCCAATCCCTTGCGATACTAGCCACCTTGCGACTCTATTTGCTCTTGCATTGAGCGTTAAAAAGCTGAGGTCATGCAGGACGTTTTGTTTTTGCAAAACACTCTTTATCGTTTCACTGCCAACTAACTCAACGGCAGTTCGATTTGGGTATTTACCCACGGTACTCTCAAACCAAGCAACGAGCGTTGTTACTGGGCTTAAAAATGCATCGCGTTGACCCAATTTTATTAATTGATTTTCATCGGGTAATACAGTGGTAATGTTAGCTAGTGCTATATCTGGTTCTTGGACACAGTGTTTAAGTAACTGTAGCAGCCGTTTTAAATGATTTGGTATGGTTTTTGGTCTATATAATGAAGCACGCCAAGTGGCTTGAAACTGAAGACAGTTATCTTTTAATAATGCGTCAAAAGAGAGATCTGTTTGCGTTGTACCATTAAAATACTTTTCCCAATGTACATCTAAGTCATCGATTACCGGTGGAGACATCCCATGGCTTAAGAAAGTCACCATAGTGTCTAATAATGGGTTTTGCGATTCCCCTCGTTTTATTTGTAATTTTTCAAGTAATAATTCAAAGGGTAAATCTGCATGTGAAAAAGCAGCACGACATTGTGTCGCACTATCACGGATCAGTTCACGAAAACAAAGTTTATTATCAACCTTAATCCGCAGTGGAATAACATTACCAAAATTACCTATCAGGTCACTCAGCTCAGGTAGATTACGATGCGAAGCCACTGTCCCTATCGTCACTTCCGAGGCCCTAGAAAGCCGAGTCATTAATAAAGCAATCACCGCAATAATGGCTTCAAAAGTTGTAACTTGTTCTTCTCGTGCTAACGTAAGTAGGGTTTGTGTTGTTGCTTTATCAAGATTATCACTGTGCCAGCCACCATTTTCATTTTGTCTCACTCCCCGAGGAAAATCAGTTGGAAAATCAATAGGCTCAGGTAGCGGTGTAAGCTGCTTTTGCCAGAACGCAACCTGCTCTTTGCTTTGTTCGGAATCTTGTTGCCATTTTTCACGATGCCATTGAGCAAAATCTAAATACTGGATGGGTAACGGAGCGCGTTGTTTAGATTCGCCGCTCTTAATTAGCCTATAGTATGTTGATAATTCATTGGAAAAAATACCAAATGACGCCCCGTCCCAAACAATATGTTGCCCTACCATAACTAAAGTGTGATGACTGTCGGTCATTTTTACGAGAGCAAGTCGAAGTGTACTCTTAGTTGCAAGATCGAAAGGTTCTGTACTTGCATGTTGTGCTATTTCTTTAAGACGTACTTCTCGCGTCTGCTGATCTAAATCTTGTAAATCATATTCACACCACTGCAAAGGAAACTCATCAAGCACTTTTTGTCGAGCACCAACAATAGGGTCTGCATAATAGGAAGTTCGAAAAATACTGTGCCTGTTCACTAATTCAAAACAACTTTGCTGTAAAACACGCGCATCTAAACAACCCTTAAATTGCCACAAGACACAAACATTGTAAGCAGACGAAAGTGGATCGAGTTGATTAAGTAACCACATCCTTTCTTGCGCATTAGAAAGTACATAACTGCTCTCATTTTTTGCTTTTGAAACTGTAAAGCATTGATTTAATGTCGATAAAGAGTCCACATTATTATTCGGCATGATTATTTTTCGAGTTGCCGCCAATTTTCTCGCAAGCTTTAGCCTAAGTGCATTATCCATAAAACAGACCATAAAATACAAATAATAATAATTTGCATTATTATTTACTGTAGTTATTATTGCAACACATTGATTGAAAATTAATCCCGTGTGTATGAAAAATGTATTTTGAAAAGGAGCATAAGATATTATGAAAACTAATTTTTCCAATGAAGGCACAACCCAAAGCGATGAGCAAAATTTAATCTTCGCACGAGCAGCCGCTCTAGCCGACAGTGGTATATTTAAAGAGTATTTAATTTACGAAGATAACGGTGAATGTTGGTTTGCAGGGGGTATTGTTCGATCTATAACAGTATTTGCAACTCACATTGAATCTAATACCTCTGCAGGAAAAACTCAGTGCCAAGTTAACAGCGAAAACCTCTGCCAAGTCCTACAGCAAGAATTAAATACTTGGGATGGTGAATGGCAAGCATGTGGATGGTCTAGTTTTGAATTCGCGTATGCCCTGAAATCACCAGAACTATTAACCGAAGAAGAAAAAGCAGGCCAAGAAGCGTTATTATTTATTTGTGAGCCAAAAATAACGGTATCCCTAGGGAAAAAACCAACACTCATTAAATCTAAATCCAGTGAACTTGAGCAAAAAGTACGCTTAATACTAGAAAATGCAGTTGTACGAGCACACGTTCCTTACAAAAATGTCGAAATACCAGACAATATTAATTATAAAAATGCAGTCAAAAAGTCTGTCGCCAATATCAAAAATGGTTTACTAGAAAAAGTCATACTCTCGCGTAAGGTTCCCCTACATTTTTCTCCCGATTACACTGCGACTTGGCTTCAAGGACGTTCAATGAACACACCGGCTCGTTCATTTACAATGAATTTAGCTGGTTGGAAAATCACCGGGTTTAGTCCTGAAATTGTACTTTCAGTTGATGAAAACCGTAAAGTTACAACAGAGCCGTTAGCGGGTACTCGACGATTAGAAGGTAATCCAGAAACAGATCAAAAAATATTTGATGAGTTACTAAAAGATCCAAAAGAAACCCACGAACACGCAATATCTGTGAGACTTTCAGTTGACGAAATGAATGAAGTTTGTGAACCAGAATCTGTACATGTGCCACAGTTCATGGTTCAAAAAAAGCGAGGTTCTGTGCAACATTTAGCTTCGAGAGTCTGTGGCACTCTAAAAACAGAATATAACGCTTGGCATGCATTCGAAAGCCTATTCCCTGCTGTTACAGCATCTGGTATTCAAAAGCTGGCTGCTTTTTCAGAAATACGACGACACGAAGGCAGTAGCAGAGGGCTTTATGCAGGCGCAATTTTAAAACTAGATCACACAGGCGTTATTGACGCAGCATTAGTTTTACGCAGTGTTATGAGTAAAGGCGATCAGCACTGGTTACAGGCTGGAGCCGGAATTGTACTTGATTCAACACCAGAAAGAGAACTCACCGAAACCAGTGAAAAACTAGCAAGCATTTCACCTTGGGTTGTTGAAAAAAAAAGCTAAATTAACGTAATTCATTAAATAAGGATACTTAATGAATCCTTATTCAGCTAATACCCACTGCTACACATTTTTATAAAAAAAAGTAAATTTATGTAGCAGATAAAAGTTGTTTTAAACGAGGAGTTTAAGCATGGCACAGCCACTAATACCTACATACGATATCATTGGTGTCGGATTTGGCCCATCAAATATAGCTTTGGCGATTGCCTTAGAGGAAATTAAAAGCAATTCCACCACACTAAATACCTTATTTATTGATAAACAGCCAGAATATCAATGGCATGGTGATACTATTACTAACCAAAGTGGGCTACAAGTCTCATTTTTGAAAGATCTTGTCACATTGAGAAATCCAACCAGCCCTTACTCATTCTTAAATTATTTACATTCACATAATCGTTTAGTGGACTTCATAAATTTAAGTACTTTCTACCCAAGCAGGCTAGAATTTAATGACTATCTGCGCTGGGTTGCGGGTCATTTTTCCTCTCAATGTCAATACGGCGAAGAGGTTACCTCTATTGAGCCGGTTATGGATAATCAAAAAGTAAAATTACTCAAAGTGACAACCGCAGATACAGGTGGTACAAGTAAGATCCGTTTTACTAAATCACTTGTTATGGGCACTGGCGGAACCCCTTTAATACCGGAAGTTTTTCAACCGCTAAAACAAACCCCGATTGTATTTCATCATACTCACTACCTATCAAAAATGGCTAAACTTATTCCAGCAAAAACAAAAGACTTACGCATTGCTATAATCGGTGGTGGGCAAAGTGCTGCGGAAGCTTTTATTGATATTGATGATAATTATCCGCACGCAAAAGTTGATTTAATTATGCGTGGTAATTCGATGAAGCCAGCAGATTCAAGTCCCTATGTGAATGAAATTTTTAACCCATCATCAACAGACTCTATATTCAGTAAAACGCAGCAAGAAAGAGAAGAGCTATTAAAAGAATATAAGTACGCTAATTATTCAGCTGTTGACTCATCGATGATTGAGCAAATATATAATATTTTTTATCAACAAAAAGTTGCCATGATGGAGCAACATACATATTGCCCTAACAGTGAAGTTACTGAAGCATCTGAAAAAAATGGAAAAATAACGCTGTCTATACTTGATAGAAAATCAAATCAGCATGCCACGAATAATTACGATTTAGTAATTTTAGCTACAGGGTATCAACGACCTAAAATGGCACCTATGTTAGAACCTATTAAAGCCTATTTAGGAAACATTGATATTGATCGAAATTATCAAGTTAAAACGGACGAGCGTTTTCTTCCATCGTTATTTTTGCAAGGACGTTCAGAATCATCCCATGGTTTAAGCGACACTTTACTCTCAATACTTTCAGTGAGATCAGCAGAAATAGCACACTCATTACAGGCAGAGTTGCAAGTACAGGCTCAGCAAGCAGTTGCTTTAGCTTAATCCCTTGAAATGCATATTACTCAAATAAGTCATTATCTAAGTAATGTGCATTCATCGCAATCGGGTTTATTTTCAATCATTATTGCCTTATAACAAATGTGATACTGTTTAATAACAAGGAATAAAAATGAAGTTTATTACCCCTTTTGCGCTTTTGGCAACAGTCAGTTTTTCGGGTTTTACGAGTCAAACAGAGCAAACGCTACAACTTGAAAACGTATTCGACCTTGAATATGCGAATCAGATAGATATAACCGAAGACGGTAAAACCGTTTACTTTGTGCGTAATCGTATGGATATAAAAACAGATCGCAAAGTGGGTAATATTTGGTCTGTTGATTACAAAACCAAACAAATGCAGCCGCTAACCTCTGGCGTGCACATAGATTACTCGCCAGTTCTTTCTCCTGATGGTCAGCGCCTTGCGTTTATATCAACCCGTGACGGCAGCAGCCAAATATATATTAAGTGGCTTAAAACAGGCGCTATGGCAAAAATTAGTAATCTAACGAATAGCCCACGTGCTATTACATGGAGCCCTAACTCTAGCCAATTAATATTTAGCATGTTTGTTCCAAGTGCTGCTTCAGCGCCAGTAACCTTACCAGGCAAACCTAAAGGGGCAACGTGGGCAGAACCAGCTAAATTTATTGACGATGTTTATTACCGTTCAGATGGTGGCGGTTACACGCAAAAAGGTTTTAGCCAAGTATTTTCTATAGATGCTAACGGGGGGAATGCTAAACAGCTTACTCATGATGAGTTTGATAACGCAGGTGATGTTAGTTTTAGTAAAGATGGTAAATCGCTTTACTTCTCTGCAAATAGACACACAAACAATCAGTTAAAGCCTACAAATAGTGAAATTTATAAATTTGATTTAGCTTCGCAAAATATAACAGAAATTACTGACCGAAATGGACCTGACGAGCAACCTAAAATCTCTCCCGATGGTCGTTACTTAGCGTACACAGGTTACGATGATAAACGCACTAACTACGAAAACGCTCAGCTTTATATTCGTGATTTAAAAACAGGTAACACAACTAGCTTAACGCCAGATTTTGATCGTAGCGTAGGTCAAATGAAATGGAGTGCAAACTCCAAAGGCATATACTTTAGCTATGCAGATAAAGGTCAAACCGCCCTCGCCTATCAACCACGCAGCGGCAAGCGTAAAATAATAACAACTCAAATTGGCAGTGTTGCCTTTGGACGCCCTTATTCTGGTGGTGACTTTGATGTAAGCGAAGATGGCGAAGTAGCCTTTACCCTTGCCGATACTCAGCGCCCTGCTGATATAGCAACAATTAAACGCGGTAAAGCGCAGCGTTTAACTACCCTTAATAGTGATGCTCTGGCTGATAAAACTTTGGCTAAAGTGGAAGAAATTTGGATTAAATCAAGCCACGATGAGCTACCAATCCAAGGTTGGATTGCTTACCCACCAGAATTTGACAGCAGCAAAAAATATCCGCTAATACTAGAAATACATGGCGGTCCAGTAGCTAATTATGGCCCGCACTTTAGCGCTGAAATTCAGCTGTTTGCAGCCAAAGGAAATGTAGTTTTATACATGAACCCACGTGGTAGTGATTCATACGGTAAAGAGTTTGCACAAACTATTCATCATAATTATCCAAGTAACGATTTTGATGATTTAATGACTGGCGTTGATGCGCTAATAGCGAAAGGCTTTATTGACGAGTCTAAATTGTTTGTAACCGGTGGCTCTGGCGGTGGTGTATTAACAGCTTGGATTGTAGGTCATACAGATCGCTTTGCTGCGGCTGTAGTTGCTAAGCCTGTTATTAATTGGATCAGCTTTGTACTAACTGCCGATTTTTACCCGTTTTTTGCTGATTACTGGTTTCCGGGTAAACCGTGGGATCACATTGAGCATTACATGAAGCGCTCGCCTATTAGTTATGTTGGAAACGTTAAAACTCCTACTATGTTGCTCACTGGCGAATCTGACTACCGTACACCAATATCAGAAACTGAGCAGTTTTATCAGGCATTAAAACTACAAGGCGTTGATACTGCAATGGTGCGCATTCCTAATGCATCGCATGGTATTACAGCTCGCCCATCAAACTTAATGACTAAAGTAGCTTATATTCAATGGTGGTTTGATAAACACACTAAATAAACTCTGGGTAATAAATTTATAGCTCAAATAAAAGCCACTTCAAATAAGTGGCTTTTATGTTTACCGCCTTAGTATTCAAACTGTAAACCCCCTTTACACTTCTGTGGCAGTTAAATATCGGACTTAGCTAAAACTTCAGTTAGTAAAATTTCGGTTTATAGCATTTTTTGTAACTTGAGTTGGTAAAAAATCGGTTTGAGTCACTGTTTATAGCCTATCAGTTAGTAAAATTTTGTTTTATAGCACAGAGAAGTTAGTAAAAAATCGGTTTATAAATTCGCTAAGTTTGCTTATTAAAACAAAAATCAGTCACTTACCTGCCTTTTAAAGTTGTTGTAAACGCTTTTTACAGCAAAATCACCCCAAATATGCTGTTTTATGAAAGGTTAGTTAAACTCTGATCTGTAAATTCACTCAGGTAGTTAAATAGTGATCCAACATGATTTGGCAAGGGCGTGTTGAACTTTGGTGGGTTAATTTGCAGCAGTATGTTTGGTTTTTAGGCAAGACGGAGCTTATGTAGTGTGGTTATTCCCCATGAATAGGCGATAACGTAGCATAAATACCAAACATGCGCTGCCCTTTGGGTTCTTTCTAGGGACGATAAACTCTTTGTTGCTCGGTTTTTACTTAGCCCACTAGGTTACAAACCTCGCGCCGCGATTTAATTGCCCCTAGATTGAACAAATTTCAATCCACAAAGATCAACACGCCCTAGTTAAAGTCTGATCTGTAATTGTGCTTCAATGTTCTAACTTTACTTAAAGCAATAAAAAAGGGCCTATTGGCCCTTGAGTAACACTATCTAGTTAGGAATTAAAATTGGTTCATGGTGTTATCTTCACCACCGGCTTTTAGCGCATTATCACCAGAGAAGTATTCTTTGTGTGTATCGCCCATGTTAGAACCCGCTAAATCTTGGTGCTTAACAGAAGCCTGCTCACGGCGAATCTCTTGGCGCTGTACATCACGTACGTACGCCAGCATACCCATGTCGCCAAAGTAACCTTCTGATAAAATATCAGTGCTTAGCGCAGCTGTATGGTACGTAGGCAGAGTAATTAAGTGATGGAAAATACCGGCTTCACGTGCGCCATCGCGTTGGAAGTTTTGCACTAGTAAATCGGCTGCTTGAGCAAGCTCTGTTGCATCCATTTCTGGAGCCATTAAGCCTTTGTTGTCGCCAAGGCTTGGGTAAGCACTTAAGTCACGGCCAGCTTCTTGCCATTCTTGATATACTTGCTCACGGAACTTAAGCGTCCAGTTAAACGAAGGCGAGTTGTTGTATACCAGTTTTGCATTTGGCACGTGTTCTTTTACACGATTTACCAGCTCTGCGATTTGTTTAACATGTGGTTTTTCTGTTTCAATCCACAGTAAATCAGCGCCCGACTGCAAGCTCGTAATACAATCTAGAACTACGCGGTCTTTTTCAGTGCCTTCGCGGAATTGAAATAAACCGTTATCTAGGCGAGTTGGTTTACATAGCTGGCCATTAATTTTCATTGCCGTGTCGCCTTCATTTAAGTCATCAACACCGTTAATTGGCGTGGTTTCTAAAAATGCATTGTACTGGCTTGCTAAATCACCAGGTGTTTGCGACACAGGTACTTTTTGAGTAAGGCTGGCACCTAATGAATCTGTGCGTGCCACAATAATACCGTTATCAATACCGAGTTCTAAAAAAGCGTAACGTACTGCATTGATTTTTGCTAAAAAGTCTTCGTGCGGTACTGTAACTTTACCCGCTTGGTGACCACATTGCTTAGCGTCAGACACTTGGTTTTCTATTTGAATGGCACACGCACCGGCTTCAATCATTTTTTTAGCGAGTAAATAAGTTGCTTCTTCGTTACCAAAACCAGCGTCAATATCAGCAATAATTGGCACAACATGGGTTTCAAAGTTGTCTATTTTATCAATAACCGCTTGAACGTCACCGCCATTCGCTTTTGCTGCATCTAGGTCATTAAATAAGTGGTCAAGTTCGCGTGCATCAGCTTGCTTTAAAAACGTATAAATTTCTTCAATTAATGCAGGAACCGACGTTTTTTCGTGCATGCTTTGATCTGGCAGCGGGCCAAATGCAGAGCGAAGCGCTGCAACCATCCAGCCACTTAAGTACACATAGCTGCGTTTAGTTGTTTTTTGGTGGCGCTTAATAGCCATCATCATTTGTTGGGCAGTAAAACCATGCCAACACCCCAAAGACTGTGTGTACTGGCTTGTGTCTGCGTCATATGCAGCCATATCTTCACGCATTACGTCTGCTGTGTATTGCGCAATTTCAATCCCAGTACGAAAGCGGTTTTGTAAACGCATACGGCTTGCGTATTCAGGGTTAATAGCTTTCCATGGGCTGCCTTGAGATTGGCAAAGAGTAGAAAGAGTGTCTGTTTCGCGTTGATATGTTGTCATAATAAAATCCTTCGAACGAGTGTGTAAATTATTTTAATGTTGTGAGAGTGGCTAGGAGTGTGTGCTCCGTTTCGCTTGATTCAACATTAGGCTCATTTTTTAGATTTAGTAAATTTATAGTTATTATTGCGGCTATACATTTTGTGAATGGCTAAAAAGCACTCAACATTGCTTTTTTGAGTTATTGTTGCCTTAACGCACAAGCACACAACAACATCGCGACCGTTTAAGGAAGGCAATTATGTCCCACACTCTCACACATTCAGGACTCAGCGTAGACACACAACTTGCTGATTTCGTTAAAAACCAATTACTCCCTGGCACGCATTTGAGTGAGCAGCAGTTTTGGCAAAACTTTGCACATATAGTGCAAACACTTACCCCTACAAACACAGCATTGCTTGAAAAGCGAGAGCTGCTTCAAAAGCAAATAGACGACTACCATCTTGCTAATAAAGCGTGGGATAGCGTTAAGTACCAAGCCTTTTTGCAAGATATTGGTTATTTAGTAAAAGAGCCTGCCAACTTTGAGATTGAAACTCAAAATGTAGAACCCGAGGTAGCGCTTACAGCAGGGCCTCAGTTGGTTGTGCCTGTAAGTAACGCACGCTTTGCACTTAATGCTGCTAACGCACGTTGGGGTTCGTTATACGACGCTTTATACGGCACTGATGTGTTAAGCGAAGACGATGGCGCCGAAAAAGGCACTACTTACAACCCAGTACGTGGTTTTAAAGTCATGGCCTACGCTCGTCAGTTTTTAGATAAAGCATTGCCGCTGACTAATGGCTCGCACATAGAAAGCACTAATTATTCAGTAGTAGATGGCGCACTTTTAATTACGTTACGTGATAGCTCTCAAACCACATTAGCCGACCCATCTCAGCTTATTGGCTATCAAGGTGAAGCGCAAAATCCTACTGTAGTATTATTAAAAAACAATGATTTACACATAGAGCTACATATCGATCACCACCACATTATTGGCCAAGCAGATAAAGCAGGCTTAAAAGATGTAGTGTTAGAGGCCGCACTCACCACCATTATGGACTGTGAAGATTCAGTAGCTGCAGTAGATGCAGAAGATAAAGTACAGGTTTATAAAAATTGGCTTGGTTTGATGCAAGGTAACTTAGTTGAATCGTTTAAAAAAGGCGATAAAACCGTAGAGCGTACCCTACAAAGTGATAAAATATACACCGCACTTGACGGCGGCACCGTTACTTTAAAAGGCCGCAGCATGATGTTTGTTAGAAACGTTGGCCATTTAATGACGAACCCTGCTATTACCGATGTGTACAATCAACCGGTATTTGAAGGCATTATGGATGCGATGTTTACAGCCACCGCTGCCCTGCACGACCTAAACAAAAAAACAGGTATAAAAAATACCAGCGCGCAAAGTATTAATATAGTAAAACCAAAAATGCACGGCCCTGAAGAAGTGGCGTTTACTAACACTTTATTTAGCCTAGTAGAGGAAGCGCTAAGCTTACCTAAAAACACCCTTAAAATGGGTATTATGGATGAAGAACGCCGTACATCTGTAAACCTAAAAGCCTGTATTCATGCAGCTAAAGAGCGTGTGGTATTTATCAACACCGGATTTTTAGATAGAACCGGCGATGAAATTCATACCTCTATGCAAGCGGGTGTTGTACTTCCAAAAGCACAGATTAAACAGCAATCATGGATAAGCGCATATGAGGATCGCAATGTCGATATTGGCCTTGCTTGTGGCTTAAGTCATAAAGCACAAATTGGTAAAGGCATGTGGCCAATGCCAGATAAAATGGCATTAATGATGGAGCAAAAACTAGCACATCCTAAATCAGGCGCTAATACAGCATGGGTGCCCTCCCCTACAGCCGCTACTCTGCACGCAATGCATTATCACGATGTAAACGTATTTACCGAGCAGCAAAGTATTGCTAAACGTACTATTGCTAGCCTTAATGACCTGCTTACACCGCCGCTAATGGCAGACCCTAAAACGCTTTCAAAAGAAGATATTCAAAGCGAGCTTGAAAACAACGCACAAGGCATTTTAGGCTACGTTGTACGTTGGATTGATCAAGGCGTTGGCTGCTCAAAAGTACCCGACATTAACCATATCGGGCTAATGGAAGACAGAGCAACACTGCGTATTTCAAGCCAGCATATGGCTAATTGGTTGCTAAATGACGTGTGTTCACAGGCGCAAATAAAATCAACAATGGCTAAAATGGCCAAAGTAGTTGATGGTCAAAACGAGCACGACACTGCATATACACCCATGGCAACAAACGAAGAAACCCTTAATAACAGCATTGCCTATCAAGCCGCTACTGCATTAGTTTTAGAGGGCGTAACACAACCTAGTGGTTACACTGAACCACTACTACATAGCTACCGTATAAAATATAAAGTACAAAAAACGAATACGCTTTAACCGCTTAAGCAAAGTTCAGATTAAGTACTAAACCAGCTTTTAAGCTGGTTTTTTATCGTCTGGAATTAAAAAAGCAGCGCTTATATGGCATTTTAAAGGTATATAGATAATACACATGAATATCTAACATTTATTCAAACGTAAAAAAGCGTGTTTTGCATACACAAAACACGCTTTTTAAAGCTTTAGCTAATTAAATCTAATTTTTTACAATGGCATTGTGATAAATATTTTGTACATCGTCACAATCTTCAAGCATATTTATAAACTTATCAAAGTTAGCAATAACTTCTTCGTCTTCAATTTCAATATTAACTTGAGGAATAAACGTAATTTCGTCTACTTCAAAGTTAATGCCTTCAAACGCGTCTTCAAGGGCTGTTTTAGCTTTAAAGTATTCTGTTGGCGGTGCAAATACCGACACTTTACCGTCCTCGGCTTCAACATCGCTAACATCAACATCAGCCATCATTAATGCTTCTAATACTATTTCGTCGTCATCACCCGCAAAGCCAAGTACCGCATAATGATCAAACATATGTGCTACGCAGCCAGGAGTACCAATTTTTGAGTCTGTTTTAGTAAACGGTAAGCGTACATCTTTAATTGTACGGTTCGGATTATCAGTTAAACAGTCAACTATAACCATGCAATTACCAGGACCATAGCCTTCGTAACGGGCAACAGAGTAATCTTCCCCTGCGCCACCGGCTGCTTTTTCAATTGCTTTTTCAATAACGTGTGCGGGTACTTGGTCTTTTTTAGCTTTTTCGATTAGACGGCGTAGTGTTTGATTTACTTCGGGATCGGGATCACCACTTTTTGCTGCAACGTAAATCTCTTTACCATACTTTGAGTTTACTTTTGTTTTTGCATTGGCTGTTTTGATCATAGAACTTTGACGAACTACAAATGCTCTGCCCATTTTGTGCCCCTAATGAATACGTTACGTTTTGCGGTATTTTACCAATTCAAAACGTATTGGGCTAGCTCCGCAATGGGCAAAACTTGATTAATAAAAACTTTTATAACTACATACTTATTTCAGAATAAATTTAATAGCACGCTATTTAACATAATTCTATTTTTTTAGAATAACTTTCAACCAATGTCACTAATTCAACAAAGTCATGTAAAACGTAATCAGCTTGGTCTGCATAGGCTGGCGTTGACTCAGGAGCATATAAACATGCTCGCATGTTTGCATTATGCGCAGCTTGAATATCGTAAAGGTAATCGCCTACATAAAGTAAATTTCTGGCGTTAATGTTCCAAAGTGTAGCAATGGCATTTAAAGCGCTCGGGTCGGGTTTTGCTGGTGCATCACTTCGCGTTAAAACCGTGCTGATAGGAAGTGGATTATTTTGTAATTTAATTGCCGCTGCTTTATCAAAATTGCGAGTAACAATCGCCATCGGAATATTTTTAGACTTTAAAGCATGAATAGCTTCACTCACACCAGGTAATATACTGGCATGTTGTGCATCTATTAATTCGTGTTGGTGAACTATATTCATTGCCTCTTCACGCATATACGGTGAGGGCAACTGAGCAATGTAATCAAGTAAGTCTTGCTCGCAAGGGCAACCTATTTGGGCCTTTATTAATGCAAAATCTAATTCTGATGAAACCAATGTTCCATCTAAATCAAAAATCACTCCAAAAATAGCCTCAACCTGAGTAGTCATATCATTCCCTGAATTTAGTTATTACTAAATGAAATTTAAACATAAAATTCTCTACTGCTTATGCCCTAGGCCGGTAAATACAAAGGGATAAATGAAACTAACTATATTTAAATATTAATACGCACCATTATCAATCTATTGATAACAAAGTAATTTAAGTGCTTGATATATCATGCGCAAAAAAAGGTAAATATACAAATTGAACTCATAAATTTTACGTAAATTTACAAATAACAGATCAAACATGAACGCAGTTTAAACGTATGAAGAAAACGCGCACATAAACAACTGCTGTGCGCGTCGGTTGGGGAAGTTTTAAATATTAATTTTGCTCAAAGCGGGCTTCGAGCCAAGTATCATCTTGAGCAAAGTTTAAAGTTTTAATCTTACCTTTGCCCTCAACGTTTACCATATTTACCTGAGATGGCCATAAATCACGAAGTGCGCCATTACTCATTTTAATTCCTTCAATATTTTCAGGAATTGGTGCTTCTTGGTAAACCCAAAAAAACTTACCATCAACTTGTGCTCCCACAAAGTTAAGCGCTAAAGGCTCACCACTTAATGTTTGTAGAGCAACATGCGATTCAACATACTTAGCAAAACGTTGTTGGTCGGCTTTATTACTAATAATATCAATTTTGCCTTTAAACAATGTTCCTACGGCGTGTTCGGTATCATGTAAATAAAAGCGATGCATTAATTCAACATTATGCGTTCGTTTATTAAAAAGCACGGTTGTAACTGACGACTTTAGTTGATGCGCCATACTTGGCGCAGCAACTAAAAGGCAAACAATAATAAGCAAAAAGCGCATTATTGCTGCTCCTCACCGTCATCCTTTTCGTCTTTCTTCTCATCAGTTTTAAGCTCAGTTTTAATATCTTGCATGATATCGCGACTTACTTTAGCTTTACTCTTTTCCTTTTTAAATACTTCAATACGTGAAGGAATAATACGACGAGGGTAGTTATTGTTTTCAACATCTACGTCAGCTGTTTCCCAGCCTGGATCGACAGTAACTGATACAAGCGGTTTGTTTTTATCGGTAACAATCAGCTTCTGAACGTTTTTATAATTACGACGCCAAATTTCAGCAGGAATATAGCGCTCTTCTTTAGTGCCATCTTCATATGTTAGCTCTAATAAAATAGGCATTACCAAACCACCAAGGTTTGAAAATTCCATAACGTAATAGTTTTTATCTTCTTCTAAAGCACGCTCAAGCGTTTTACGCTCCCACGGCTCTAAGCCTTTTAAAAACTTATTGTACGAGTTACGTTCTTTATTGGTTACAGTAAAACGGTCGTTTTCGTCATAAAAATCGGTAACATCAGAGTTTTTCTCAACCCATGTTTTTTTACCTTGTGCGCGGTTACGCTCAACAAATAATGAAGTAGGTTTGTCTGCTTCAATATCACGTAAACGGCTGTAATCAATATCAGGGTTTTTAGTGTCTAAACGTAGTTGATATACTTTATCTAAAGAGATATCTACATGGTCTGTGGTGTAAAACCAGCCACGCCAAAACCAATCTAAATCAACACCAGAGGCTTCTTCCATTGTACGGAAAAAATCAGCTGGAGTAGGGCGCTTGTATTTCCAGCGCTGAGCATACTCTTTAAATGCAAAGTCGAATAAGTCACGGCCTAAAATTACTTCACGTAAAATATTAAGGGCTGCTGCAGGTTTAGTATAAGCATTAGGACCTAAGCGTAATACACTGTCTGACTGAGTCATAACAGGTACTTGGTTTTCAGACTTCATGTAGCTCACTATATCGCGAGGCTCAACACCCCAAGGAATAGTAGGATCCCATTCACGACCAGCAACGCCATCTAAAAAGCTATTTAAGCCTTCATCCATCCACGTCCATTGGCGCTCATCTGAGTTAACAATCATTGGAAAGTAAATATGACCCACTTCATGAATAACTACGCCAAGTAAAAAGCGCTTTTCAGCTTGAGAATAAGTACGTGTACCATCATCTTGTAACTTAGTACGCGGGCCGTTAAAGGTAATCATTGGGTATTCCATACCGCCAACAGGGCCATTTACCGATTGCGCAGTTGGGTATGGGTAGTCAAAAGAATACTTAGAGTACACTTCCATTGTGTGTACTACCGCTTCAGTTGAGTACTTCTCCCATAAGTCACCACCTTCTTTAGGGAAGAACGACATTGCCATAACTAAAGGTTGAACGTCACCACCTTGCTGATAACCCTTTGCATCCCACATAAACTTACGAGACGACGCCCAAGCAAAGTCACGTACGTTTTGCGCTTTAAAGTGCCACGTTTTAGTTTTGTCGGTGCCTTCTTTTTCGTTTTCTAGCGCTTCTTCTGCGTTAACAATAAACACAGGACGCTTAGATGTTTCGGCTTGCTTTAAACGTTTACGCTGAGTACTCGTAAGTACTTTGCTCGCGTTATCAAGTTTACCTGTTGCCGATACAATGTGATCTGCCGGAACAGTAATCTCAACATCGTAATCACCAAACTCAAGCGTAAACTCACCTGAGCCTAAAAACGGCTTGTTTGTCCATGCTTCGTAATCGGTATAAGCCGCTAAACGAGGAAACCACTGAGCAATTAAGAATATGTCGTTGCCGTCTTCTTCAAAGTGCTCGTAACCAGAACGTGCACCCACTGCATCTTCTTCAACAATGTTGAAGGCAAAGTTCATGCTAAATTCTACTTCTTTACCTGGTTTTAATGGCTCGTTTAAATCGATGCGCATTAAGGTATCAACTACAGTTACGCGTAGTTCTTTACCATCGTCATCTTTTACGCCACTGATTGTATAACCCAGTTCGTTGTCGCTCATAAATTGCTGGCGACGTAATTCACCTAAACTTAATTTAGCGGGCTTTTGAGCTGGTAGGCTTTCTAAAGTGCTTTTAAATGTTTTTGTTGTTTCGGCAATAGAATCGCTTTTAAAAATATTTTGATCTAACTGTAACCATAAATATTTAAGCGTATGTGGTGAGTTATTTTTATATTCAATGCTTTGACTACCAGTAATGCGGTGCTTTTTTTCATCTAGCTTCACATCAATATCGTAATTTACACGTTGCTGCCAGTATTTTTCACCTGGTTCGCCAGCGGCACTACGATAAACATTGGGTGTAGGAAGTGCTTCGTCTAATTGACGAAATTTATCAACAAAAGAACCTTTTGTTTGCTCAACCGAAGACGCCATAGCTGCACTCGATATTGCGAACGGCAATACAAAAGCACTTAGCGTAAGACCTATTTTTTTCATTGTTAGTCCTAATATAATTTTGTGAGCGTACTTTGACAAATATACCAGTTAGCTTCAATAAATTAGCGACCAAGTACCGTATTTTTAGGGTGATGCTCACTTAGTTTTTTAGATTGAAAAATACAATTATTTTGTAACAAAATACGAATAGATAAAAACTGTAAAGGGGGTTTACAAAATTGGGTTTTAATAATGGTTTTGATCGGTTAAATACAAAGTCCCAGAACTTAAAAAAATATCATTCATTTTATATATATTGCTAAAAAAGTATTGCTTTGGCATTACCAGGTAAACCATTAATCCTACGTATAAGTATTACTAATTCGCAACAAGTAAAATGGCCTAAAAGCCCTTTCTACTGAACAAAAACACAGTGAAACGAGTAAATAATTGGCTCAAATATTGCCGAACTTCATTAATATTCGCTATTTGTACGATAAATGACAAATAGTGTAATTTTAGGTTGATCTTTAGTGCTGTTTATATTTAAAATCGCCAACCTTTTTATTTGAGGCAAATAAATTCGTCACATTTATCCTCAAATTAATATCGATTACTAGCAAGAAATGCGGTGGGCTTATGGATTTTTACATCCTAAAAAAACAACAAGAACTAATTGCGATTCCAGCAAGTGAGAATAACTGTAAGCAGTATCTCGATTCGGGTTATTTTTATATCGATAAAGTAGCAGCGTGCAACGAAACTAATGCATTAAAGGCGCTACACGCAAAACAAACTAAAACGTTAAAAATTCCATTATTAATGGCACTTTTAGCATTACCGGTTGTTTTTTCAGCTTGGTACAGTTTAACCTAACGTAATGCATGCCTTAGGCTTGCATCTTTAACAGCCTTGGGTATATTGGCGCTCTTACGGTTTTATTAAGAGCGCGACATGAAAGTCCTCCACACCTCAGATTGGCACCTTGGCCAACAATTTTACGAACACGATCGCCGTGTTGAACATCAAGCTTTTTTTACATGGTTATTAGCCACTCTTGTTGAACAACAAATAGATTTACTTTTAGTTGCTGGCGACATTTATCATACAGCGACACCAAGCGCTAGCGCCGAAAATCAGCTTTACCAATTTATTAAAGACGCCAAAAAAGCATGCCCACTATTACACGTAGTGATTATTGCGGGTAACCACGACTCTGCAAATCGTATTTTGGCGGCTCAGCCATTACTTGCACAGTTTGATACTCACGTAGTAGGGCGCTTTGATATCGCTACACCCGATGAAACTGTTATTACCATAAATACTAATGGTAAACGCGCTGTAATCGTCGCTATGCCATTTTTACGCGCAAGCGATATAAGTTCACTTAGCCAAACCGAAAGCGGCCCTAGTTATGCTCAAGGCGTTGCAAAAGCTTACGAACTTGCCTTAGAGCAAGCTGTTAATATAAATGAGCAAAACTCACCATTAATAGTTATGGGGCATTTACACGCTAAAGGCGGAGATATATCAAGTGATTCTGAGCGTAACTTAGTAATAGGCGGTGAAGAGTCTATTTCAGCTAATGTATTTGGTAAACAAGCTAACTATGTGGCACTTGGGCATTTACACAAAGCGCAACAAGTTGCTAAAAGCGATGTTATTCGCTACAGCGGCACACCTATTCCAATGTCGTTTTCAGAACGTAACTACACCCACCAAGTAAATGTTATTGAATTTATTTCTGATGAAAAACAACAGATTAGTACAACTGTAAACCCCCTTTACATTCCGCGCTCTGCCGATGTAATTGTTTTACCAAAAGGGGAGTGCGTTCCATTAAGTGAACTGTGCGAACAAATAAAAGCACTCGACACATCACAAAATACAGTAGCGCCTTATTTACGTGTAAAGCTTAAATCAAGCGATACCGACACCACCTTCAGAGAACAAATAGAACAAGCACTTGAAGGCAAGCATATTAAATTTTGTGGTATTGAACGTGTACGTGAGCAATCAGCGCAAAATGACGATAACACCGTATTTGAAGATTTAAGCGAGGTTGAAATGCTTAACCCACTTAATTTATTAGAACAAGCATTCGCAAACGATAAAGACATGGCAGGGCAAAGCGTACCCGATGAGCTAAAAGTACTTTTAAGTGACGTGATAAACGAGCTAACGGAGCAAGAACAACTATGAAAATAACCGCAGTTCGTATTCATAACTTAGCCTCAATTGTTGACGCTGAAATAGACTTTACTCAAGCCCCATTAAAAGACGCGGGTTTATTTGCCATTACAGGCGATACCGGCGCAGGTAAAAGTACCTTTTTAGATGCGATATGCTTAGCGCTTTATACAAAAACAGCACGGCTACGTGGCGATAAAGGTAATTTAATTGAGTTTAACGGCGACAGCATTAAGCTAAATGATGCGCGAAACTTACTACGCAGAGGCACATGGGAAGGCTACGCTGAGGTCGACTTTTTAGGGCAAGATAAACAGCTTTATCGTGCACGCTATACAATTTCACGCACCCATAAAAAAGTAACAGGCAAACTTAAAGTAGCAGAGCACACATTAGTAACCCTGCCAGACGAAACCCTAATAGCAGACAAAAGCCACACAATAAAAGAAGTAGAAAGCAAAATAGGGCTTAACTTTGAGCAATTCTCCCGTGCGGTATTATTAGCGCAACACGAGTTTGCTGCATTTTTAAAAGCCACGGGCGATGAGCGAGCGCAACTTTTGGAGTGCTTAACAGGCACCGATAAGTTTAGCCGTATTGGCGTGCGTATTTTTGAACGCCATAAAGAGCAAGTAGCAAAGCTTGAAGCGCTTAAAGCAGGCCTTGAAAGCTATACTTTATTAACGAGCGAAGAACTTGAGTTACAACAAACTAAGCTAGCGGATTTAAAAACGCAAACCGAACACGCTAAACAAGAGCTGACCAAAACCGAAAAAGCACTTAGCTGGTATCAGCAAGCAACAGTGCTTGAGCAAAACTTACTCCAAGCACAGCAAACGCAGCAACAAGCAAGTTCAGCGCTTGAAAGTATCGTTGAGCAAAGCGAGCAAGCTAAACAAGCCAAACAGGCGCTTGAAATAAAAGACAACCGCAGCCGCTTTACTGTTTTAACAGATCAAAATACGGCGCAAAATGAGCAAATTACAACGCTTAAAAGTGTTGACCATTTAGCGGTAATTAATGAGTGTAATACCGCGCTTACTAAACACACCGAGCAGCTTAATAACGCCAATGAGCAAAAACAAAATGCAGCGCCCGTTATCGCTAAAGCGCGCGAGCTCGACAGCAACATTGCTTTGCAAAGCCAAAGTATAAAAGGTACTGAGTCACAAATAGCTAAAGAGCAAACGCAACTTGATGAGCTCAAACAACAGTTTAAACAAAGCAGTAACGAGTTAGAGCTTGCTAATACCGACTCTACAAAAAGCCAGCAATGGCTTAATGAGCATGCACAGCTGCACGTTTTAGCAAAAGATTGGAGCTATTATAAACAAAGCTTTACTACTTACTTAAGTGCACAACAGCAATTAGCCGCAAACGTTACGCAAAGCCAAACTCTTAATAGCGAGCTTACAAATCAGAGTGAGCTTTTAAATACGCAAAATAATAAAGTGCAGCAGTGCGAGGCGTTACTTAATAATGAGCAATTGGCATTACAGGTATTAAATAACCAGCTGACTGAATTTAATGCAGAGCATTGCGACGCGCAGCTAAAGAGTATTGATTACTTAAAAGAGCAACGCGAGCGTTATGGGCAATTTAATACAGAACTAAAACAAAGCACGCAACGCCAACAAGTGCTCAACCAGCAGTTAAATGAAAGCCAGCAAGCTCATGCTTTACTTAATCAACATTTAATAACCAGTGAGCAAGCGCTAAAAGGCAGCGAGTACGCACTTAACCAAGCGCGCTTAAGAGCCAGCGAAAACGTTGAGCATTTACGTACTGAGCTTCGCCCTAATGAGCCTTGTTTAGTGTGCGGTGCAACGGAGCACCCGTACGCGGTAAATCAAAATCAGCAATTAAATAACTTAATTACTGATTTTGAAAATGCTTTTAATACCGCCAAAAAGCAATTTGAGAATGCACAAAGCGAGCTGCATAAGCATCAAACTCAACATGCTGTATTAGCTGCTGAACACGGACAACTTGAGCAAGTAATACAAACGGCAAAAGCTAAACAGCTTGATATTAAAAATACCATGCAAGGTGCACGTACCGAGCTTAACGACTTAACGGCCGATCAGCTTGAAGTCACTTATAAGCGGTTAACGGAGCAAAAAGCGCAGTATTTTGAGCAACAAAAACGCCAGCGTACACTGCAAACTAAAGTAAATGAGCTACAAGCAGCACTTAAAGCAGAGCAGCAAGCACAGCAGCAACTTAGTAATAAACAGCTTGAGCTTACACATCAGCAAAACCAAATAACGAGTAAGCATAGCGAACTAAATGCGCAAATTAACGAGCTGGATACAACGCTTAATAGTCAATTTGAAAACAGTGATTTTTGGCAGCAACTACAAGGCAATACGCTTGAGCTTACCCAGTTGCACGAGCAGGTTACGCAGTACCAGCAAACTCAAACGCAACTCGAGCAAAGCCAAAAACGCCAACACACAGCTAATGAGCAAATAAAGCAGCTTACCCCGCTTATAAGTAACAACGAACAATCGTTAAAAACACTCAATGAAGAGCTCATAAAAGCTAAAGCGCTATTAAGCACTGTGCAAACTGAGCGCTTAGCATTATTTAATAACGAGCAAATAAGCGCAGACGACTACCAAGCAAAGCTCACAAGTGAGCAAGAGCAAAAGCAATTGCTGGTTCAAGCAAGTCAAAAAGCGCATGATGATGCTATTAAGCAGCGAGACGAGCACGCTATAACACTTAAAAACGCAGAGCAACGCTTGCTTGAAAACAGTCAAGAGCTAGCAACGCTTGAGGCACGTTATAACGAGTGGTTTAGCGACTTTAAAGCGCAATTTAGCAATGCGACGCACGAACAGGTCAAAATTTTACTAACACTTAGTAGCGAGACGATTAAAGCGCATTTAAATCAGCACGAGCAGTTAACTCAAGCGCTAACCGATGCAAATGCCGCATTAAAACAGCAGCAACTTACGCTTGAAAAACACAACAGTAGCGATAAACCAACGCAAAGTGCAGAGGCTTTAAATACCCAATTAAGTAGCTTAAACGAGCAACAAACGCAGCTGCAAAGTTCATTACTAGCGACTAATACTGCCATTGAGCAGCATAACCAAAATACAAAGGCGCTTGAAGGTAAGCAAGCCGAACTAACAACGCTTAAAACGCAGGTTGAACAGTGGCACTTGCTTAATAAAGTACTAGGCGATGCAACGGGTAAAACCATGCGTAACTTAGCGCAAACACAAACATTAAAAATATTACTGCACTATGCCAACAGCCATTTAAAAACACTCAACAAGCGCTACGAATTAACGGCAATAGCACAAACGCTCGACATTGCGATTATTGACCGCGACATGGCCGACGAGCAACGCTCTGTTAATACGCTCTCGGGCGGGGAGTCATTTTTAGTATCACTGGCGCTTGCACTTGGTTTAGCATCGCTTTCGTCAAACAAAGTACAAATCAATTCTTTGTTTATTGACGAAGGGTTTGGTACGTTAGACAGCGAAACCCTCAGCATTGCAATGGACGCTCTTGATTCATTACAAGCACAAGGTAGAAAAGTAGGCGTTATATCGCACGTAACACAAATGAGCGAGCGCGTAGCCACTCAAGTGCATGTAGCCAAAAAGCCAGGTGGATATTCCACAGTTGAAGTTATATAGCTATTAGGGAGTTTAAAAATGCCAACATTTACAGGCGAACAAGCAACACAATACGATAGCCGCATTACTCGTTTAGTTCCAGGTTATGAGTTATTACACCAACTAACTAACGCACAGCTACAAGCAACGCTAAGCGACAATGCACATATTTTAGTAGTAGGGGCAGGCACTGGTAAAGAAGTGCTCGCACTGGCTGCATTAAACCCAACATGGCAACTTACTGCGCAAGATACATCAGCCGATATGCTTGCTATCGCACAGCAGCAATTTGATGAACAAGGCATAACTAGTCGCGTAACGATTCACAATGGCCCTGTTGATAAATTATCAGTTAAAGCTGATGCCATTTTATGTTTATTAGTCATGCATTTTGTACAAGACAATGGCGATAAAAAGCAGCTATTAAAAGCAATGAAGGGCAATCTTAAAAAAGATGCACTCCTTTATATTGCTGATTTAATGCGCCCCGAAACGACGTTTGAGCGCGAAGCCCAACTTACGACGTGTGCGCAATTAGGTTTAACCGAAACCGGTAAAACACAAATGGGACACGATTTAGAAAATGAGTTTTACCCACTCGATAGAATGCGCTTTAGCGAGCTGCTAAATGAGTGCAAATTTGGTATTCCAAAGCTGTATTTTAAAGCGCTAGGTTTTAGTGGGTATGTAGTTTAATTTATCGATCTATTTAGAAGAATGTGGCTTACACCACTGAACTGTGTGCTTATGGCGCGGTATTGTTTTACATTCTTTATTAGAGTTGGCACCTGGCTCGCTAGCATATTGCGAGCTTGGGGCTACGTTGGCACAACCTGCAGCCAATAATATAGCAAATACGGGTATTAATTTTTTCATTTCATCACCTATTAAAATATGTTTTAAAGCGCATTGCAGTTACTGTAAATACAAAGCGCTTATTAGTTTGCTAGCATCTCTCACCAATATGGCGGGTAGTTATGCATCTACAAAAATAACTTCGCCAGTAATAAAGCCATCAACCGAACGCTCAAACGCTTTACCTACAAGCTTGCCTGGTACTGGTTGAAAACCTGGCATCATCTCGCCGTATACGTCCCATGCTTCTTCAAGTACGGTAGGGTTAACCACATTAATACGTGTGCCACGTGGCATTTCAAGTGATACGCATTTTGCAAACGTATCTATTGCACCGCTGGTTGTTGCATCAGCAATCGCAAACGGAATAGGTTTAACGTTTAAAATACCGCTAATTAGCGTAAATGAACCGCTATCGGCAATGTACTTTTGACCAATGCGTACAAGGTTAATTTGCCCCATCATTTTGCTCATAATAGTGCTCATCCACTGGGCTTCGCTCATATCTGCAAACGTTTCGTACTCACATAAACCTACGGTATTAACTACGGCATCAAAATGGCCTACTTTTTCGTACAGTTCAGTAATTGATTGCTCGCTGGTAATATCAACAATATGATCCACATCGCCCGAACGACCCGCTGTAATTACTTTATGCTTAGATAAACCGGTTAATGCCGCTTGACCCATTTTACCTAGTGCGCCTATTAAAATTACTGTTTTCATTGTTTGCTCCAATCATTTGTTCACTTTAGTGTGTAGGAGCATAGTAAGGGAGTATTTTAACAATTAGAAACAACCCTTTTATGTAAGAGATACAAGATAATTTGGTTATGTGATAAGTTAAATATTACTACTAAATAACTCTGGCAGCAGCATGAGCAAGTTAGACCGATTAGATATAAAACAATTGCGTATTTTCCAAGCGCTCATTCGCGAGAAGAACGCCTCAAAAGCAGCGAGTAAATTGGGCTTAACCCAACAAGCAGTGAGTGAGCAACTAAAAAAGTTACGCGACGTGTTTGACGACCAGCTGTTTTTGAGAAAAACCACTGGCTTTGTGCCTACACCTTATGCAGAGGAGTTGTCGGTAGACATAGACAAACTCCTAAACGACTTTCAGGCATTATTAGCACCTAAAATATTTGACCCAAAAACAGTTAATGATGAGTTTGTAATAGCCGCTACCGACTACGCACAGCAAGTCGTTTTACCAGCATTAGTTAAAGTACTCCGGGCACAAGCGCCAAATTTAAAGCTTATAATAAGAGACTTCGAGATAGACAGTCTGCACGATTTAATGGAAAGCGGCAAAGTAAACCTAGCCATTGCCTTCCCCGACTACATCCCAAGTACTTACCCCATTATTAAGTTATTTGAAGAGCAACATATTTGCGTTACCTCGCCGAATTCATCAATAGCAGGAACTAAGCCAAGCCTTGCTGAAATCGCCAGTTATCCAAGTATTATTGCCTCGCCTTCGCGTCCAAATTTTAAAGGGTCTATTGACGATTGGTTTAAAAGCTTTGATTTAACGCGTAACGTAGTGGTGTCGGCACCGTGTTTTTCTATTGTGCCGATGTACCTAGAAACAACCGACTCTATCGCATTTTTACCCTCACGCGCAGTAAGCTCAGAGCTAGTAAAAATAGAGCTGCTACAGTTACCCGCGCCGTTTGACGTAATAGCCGCATGGCATCCGCGCTACAATAAAAACCCGCTTCATAAATGGGTAGTATCGAAGTTGGTTGTTGAGTGATTTGAGAGTTATTATTTGTAATAAAAAATAAAGCGGTTTTAATAAAGCTTTTAAGACAAGAGCATTATGAAACGTAGATCGGTTAAGTGAAGCGTCCCCCGTCGCTCCAATATTCATATCAATCAGATTGTTGCTTCACCAGCAACCTAACCAATCTCTCCAAGTGCTTTCATTGCAGCTTGTGCTTTATCTGTTTGTACAAAAATATGGTCGTGATAAAACGCAGCTACCACATTAGCGCTAATGCCATGCTCAGTGAGCTTTGCAGATACCGCAGCGGTTAACCCTACGGCCTCTAAGCTTGAATGTACGTTAAGAGTAATTAAATTATATTTACTCTCAAAGGTAATACCTGCTTTATCGGCGGTTTCAGCTTTTAAAATAAGGGTTAGCCCTTCTTCTTCTACATAAGTGGCAAGTGGGTCTAAATGAACATAATCAGCAAGCTTTCCTGCCAAACAACAAAAAATATACTCGCCTTGCTTAAGCTCTGGCTGCATTGATTTTAATAATTGGTTTAACTCTAAAATTCCGGCCATGGTCGCTCTTATTAACCTAATTCAATTCAAATAAGTAAGTCTATTTTCAAACTGTTTTTTAATTAAATTACTATCTCGTTTAACTATTATTTTTTCGACAATATCCCAAACACCGATCAAATTTTAAGGCTCTATTGGCGATTGGTTTAAGCTTATACCATTCCAATAAATAGCAGATCTATTTTACTTGCTAAAACAACCCATTTCTTTGTTGTCAATTTCGCAAAGGGAACAACCATTTACATCAATTTACGCCTAGAACTGAATTATTTTTTCGGCGTAAAATTTAGATCACATACTTAATGGAATTGGTATTAAATACTATAAAAGGAGTAAGTTTAAAGAGTCGCTTAGTTTTTAAGTTGAGCAAATTAACTTTCAATCATTTTTATTATTTTTGCAGGATTCCCACCTATAACAACGTTATCGCCAAACGATTTTGTAACAACAGCACCCGATGCAACAACTACATTATTACCTAAAGTAACGCCTGGATTTATGACTGCATGACCACCAATCCAACAATCATTTCCTATTGTTATTGTTTTTGCATATTCGAGCCCACTTCTTCTATCAATTGGGTTTATAGGGTGTGTAGCGGTATAAATTCCAACCTGTGGTGCAATAAAGCAATTGTTACCAATATTAACTTCCGCAGCGTCTAAAATAACGCAGCCAAAATTAGCATAAAAATTTTCACCTACATGAATATTTGACCCATAATCACAATTAAATGATGACTCTACATGAACTTGTTTTCCTGTTGAGCCAAATAACGCATGTATAATTTGAGCTCTTTCATCCAAATGAATAACACTTGTTTGGTTTAGCGCTTCCGTTTTTAAGCTAGCTTTTAATCGTAATTCAATAAGCTCAGGGTCACTTGGGTCATAATACTGACCAGATAGCATTTTTTCTTTTTCTGTCATAATTTAAAATCCAAATAATATATTTTTTATAAGTGGCAGATTCAGCTTTTAAGCTAAGCACCACTACCTTTGTTTAGTACGTGTGCATTTAGTTACTTTTAACTATTTTTTAGTTGTGCAACTAGCTCGCTAAGCCTAGCTATTTTTATATTACTTAGCTGCCTGTAATCAAAATACGGGCATACTATAATATTGTTGGCTATATCTATTGCAAATTCGTCGTCGAGCCACTCAAATTTCGCATTAAGCTTACCTTGTTGGAGTAAGCTTTTAGCGTGCGTACGCCCAGCAATTATGTGTAGCTGGTTTTTATTATTTGAAGCTTTATCTGTACAAGTAACAGTAATATTAGGCGCGCTAAATAGCAGGGCGGTTTTACTACTTTTTTGCAGTAAAAACTCATCGCGATATTGCTGCCAAGTAGGCGCTTGTTTAGCAAATGAGTAATACTCACTTGGTAGAGCAAACAATACTTTGGCGTACACGTTAAATACTTTGCGCCAACCATTACCGCAGTGCTGGTTTATGGTATTTATTTGTTCATTTATAACCGGTTCAAGGCATTGAAGTGTTTCAAAAAACGGCATTGGCGGCGCTTTTGCTACATACACTGCCACGCTAAATTGGGTATCGCCTAAGCCAACTAATTGGGTATTCAAGTTAGTTAGCCTTGTTTTGCGCTAAAATACGATCGAGATTATTAGCAAAATTTTGACGGTCGGTTTGACTAAGTGGAGGCGGCCCGCCACTCATTTCTACACCACTTGAGCGCATGGTATCCATAAAGTCGCGTACGTTAAGTATTGAGCGAATATTCTCCGTGGTGTAAAGCTCGCCACGCGGGTTGAGCGCCTGCCCACCGTTATCAATTACTTCACTCGCCAGCGGTATATCGCCAGTAATAACTAAATCGCCTTTTTCAATACGTTTCACTATTTCGTCGTCGGCTACATCAAAGCCTGACGATACTTGAACGCGGCTTATGTATTTTGACGGCGGAATACGCATTGCGTGATTAGCCACTAAAATAGTGTCGATTTTCATACGCTCTGCCGCTCTAAAAAGTATTTCTTTTATAACGACAGGACACGCGTCTGCATCTACCCAAATTTTCATGCTATGGTCATTTTTATTGCTTTAGAATTAAGACGATCCTATAGCAAATTTTATTCTTGTGAAATAGCATAAATTACATAATTGAAAAGGAGCTTACATGAAGGCTATAAAATACGGTTTACTTATTACTGGTCTATTTTTTCTTAGTGCCTGCACCAGCCCCCCTGAGGGAATAACACCCGTTAAAAACTTTGATATACAAAAATATAAAGGCAAATGGTTTGAAATAGCGCGTCTTAATCACTCGTTTGAAGAAGGTATGGAGCAAGTTACCGCGACTTATTCAATTAACGACGACGGCACAGTAAAGGTCCTTAACAAAGGCTATTTAACGGATGATAAAAAATGGGATGACGCCGAAGGCTTGGCCAAATTTGTTGAGGGCACCGACACCGGACATTTTAAAGTCTCGTTTTTTGGTCCATTTTATGGCGCTTACGTGATTTTTGAACTTGACCAACCCGATTATCAATATGCATTTATAACCAGTTACAACAAAGATTACTTGTGGTTTTTATCGCGTACACCAACGGTTAGCAAAGAGCTTAAAGAGCACTTTTTAACTAAAGCGAAAGAGTTAGGCTTTGCTACTGATGAAATAATTTGGGTAAATCAAGAGAGTATGTAAAGGGGGTTTACAGTTAGCTGTATGCGCTTTTAAAGTGGTAATAAAAACGTCATCTAACTGTAAAGTAAATTAAATATATAAACGCTATATTGCTAGCACTTACAGTGAGACAGTAAGTATTAGGAACACTGAATATCCCCTATTGTTGGCAAGCTATATAGCTTGCCATTTTTTTTGCCTAGGGCGTGTTGATCTTTGTGGATTGAAATCTGTTCAATCTAGGGGCGATTAAATCGCGGCGCGAGGTTTGTAACCTAGTGGGCTAAGTAAAAACCGAGCAAAGCTTCCGCGTCCTGCTCACGCCCCTTACCTACATCCATGTAGGCAACAAAGAGTTAATCGTCCCTAGAAAGAACCCAAAGGGCAGCGCATGTTTGGTATTTATGCTGCGTTATCGCCTATTTATGGGGAATAACCACACTACATAGGCTCTGCCTTGCCTAAATACCAAACGGTCTGCTGCAAATTCACCCACCAAAGATCAACACGCCCTAATCTATGGGAAAGTAACGGATCACGTTTTTACTAACTAAGGCTAGTTTAACGCTAAAAATAGACCGCTAAGTACAATTAATAAGGCGCTTAAAACACTAAACCACTTTACGTAGCCTACTAAAAAGTTATAAAAAACCATTATAATTAAGAAACTTAGGCTCATAAACCCACAAAATAGTAACGCGCCATAACCACTTTGAGTTGCTACGCAAAGTACTAAGCTTAGTAAAATACTGATCCAAGCAATAAATAGCAGGCTTTTACTTTGTAATTCTGTAGGGCGTTTTTTAAATACATCTTTAAAATGATTAAACTTAGCCAGTGCAAAACCATTAAAACCAAACAAACACAGACTAAAACCAAGTAAATCAATCATGATTTTTGCCTTTTAAGATTATTAGATTGGTTAGGGCTGATTATTTTTGAGTTGTTTTTAGCAGTACGTAATTTTTCGGTTTGTATAAAAAATAATATACTAAATAACAAAAACAGTGCATCAAAAGTAAATAAAGCCCACTGTTTGTGCATCAAATAGCTAACTATATTACCGTTAGTTGTAAGTGCATTAATAACCGGTACGCTTAAACATGCAACAGCATTTATAGCTGCCATAACTCGCCATTGCAGTGTGTCGCGCTTTATAAGTGCTAAAAGAGCAACCGCTAGCCATGTTAAAAAGAACGCGAGTATTTCTTTATCGGCGCGCTCTGCGGTAGTTGGGCTAAGTAGTCTGTTAGCAATAAAAAATGCACACGTTGCCAGTGGTAGTCCCATAATAGTGGCTAGGTTTAACCCCTCAACTAGTTTTAAACCAAACGAAGGTTTAACGTTATTTTTAGTTCGCTCGCGAATTCGCTTAGCCCACATAATACAGCCAGAGCCAATCATTACACAGCCTGCAATACCGCCTAATACGTATAACCAACGCAGTAACCACGTAGCTAAACGCCCTGTATGCATTGAATTAAGTGATTCGTAAAGCGCTTTGCTACTAGTTAGCTCGTCATCAGTTTTAGCAACCATTTGCCCTGTAGCACCACTAAATATTAAGCGTGGTGCTTGGTCACGCAGTGTTTTACCTGCGCTTACCAATACGGTAATTGTTGAAGCTGCCATATTTGGTTGGTTAACTTGTAC
Source organism: Pseudoalteromonas sp. NZS127_1 (assembly GCF_015864295.1). NCBI lineage: Bacteria > Pseudomonadati > Pseudomonadota > Gammaproteobacteria > Alteromonadales > Pseudoalteromonadaceae > Pseudoalteromonas > Pseudoalteromonas sp. NZS127_1. Next base: position 120,401 of record NZ_JADYXO010000010.1, read on the forward strand.
GCGAGTAATATCTGCATGAGGCCACTTAGTATAAACCTGATCCAAAATGCTTTGAATCGGCACCATTGACGATTCGCCTTGGGCTTTATCGGTCATGGTGTTGCGAGGGGTTACATCGTTAAAAAAGCCACGCATGCCGTTATCGTAAGACGTTTGCGCAGGGTAGGGAAACAACATAAATATGAGCGTAATCATGCCCGTGTAAGTAATCATTAAATGAAAAGGCAGGGCAAGCACAGAGCTTAAATTGTGGGCATCTAACCACGTACGGCTACCTTTATTACGTCTAAAACTAAACATATCTTTAAAAATACGCTTGTGAATAACCACACCCGATATAATGGCAATTAGCATAAAAAAGCTAGCAAAGCACACAATCCAGCGTGCGGTTATTGCATCCATGTAATGTAAATCATAGTGCAGCCGATAAAAAAAGTTACCACCTTTAGTATCTACAAAGGGCTCAAGCTCTTTCATGGTATTAGGGTTTAACTGTGTGTTTTTAAACTGGCTGCGGCGCTGGCCTGGCTCTTTTGGCTTTGCATAACCATAAATTAAATAAGGAATACGCGGCTCAGGTAATGTAATACGCCAGCTTGATGAGTTAGCTCCATGGTTAGCTAAGTAATCGAACCCTGTAATTATTTGTTGTTTTTGCGCTTCTATACGCTGTGTTTGGGCTTGTACATTATGTATGGCAGGTTGATTCCACAGCGTTATTTCGTCTCTAAAAAAGCTAAGTGTTCCTGCAAAAAATATTAAATATAATAACCAACAAACGAGTAACCCTACCCAAGTGTGTAACCAAGTCATCGATCTGAAAAAGCTGTCTTTCATACCCAACCCTTTAGTAATACAAGCAATCCGATAAACGCACCTGTACTTAGTAAAATACTGATCCAAATTTTTCTTAATGATTTAACGCTAAAGGCATAAATAAATACTACGGCATAAATTAAAATGCTGATTGAAACACTAAACAGTACAGCGTCTTGCTTAGCTATTGGCAATACAAAACTTAATAACGCAGTACTTGCAGAGGTAAAGGCATAGCCACCAATTATGGCAATAAAAAAACGTAAAAATACCAAAACTCGATAACTGCTTACGCTTTTTACTATAAGCGCAATTACGTTAACCTTATCGAATGGCGCACTGTGCAAAGGTGCCTGCATAGTTAATTAATCCCTTTATTTAAAGCTGAGGATAAAACAAAGGCGCTATTATATATGTTACAAATACAAAAGATAGCTATTCTCATTTACGGCGGCTAACTTTTAGTAAATTATCCTTCTTACTTAACCTGAACCTTGGTTAACAGGTTTTATACGTATTGAATTATGGTGATATTTAAATTTATTTTCTCTAGCGCTGAAAATAGCTGCTCGAGATAGATTTATTATCCAGAGTTCAGATTACTTAGTAAAATACTGATCTGTTATTGTTTAATGATATTGCACAGGCTGCATGTAAAGCTTAAGGTTAATAAACTGAGTAAAAATAAAGAGTGAAATAACGATGAGCGATCACGAAAAACTAAATTACGTAGAGTTTCCTGCATGCGACTTACCCGCAACTAAGGCCTTTTTTAGTCATGTATTTAATTGGCAGTTTACTGACTACGGCCCAGAATACACGGCGTTTAGTGGGCAGGGGTTAGATGGTGGGATTTTTCAGGCTCCATTAAAATCACTAACTCAGTATGGGGCAGCATTACTTATTTTTTATAGCGACGACATACACGCAACCTTTAAAAAAGTAGAGACATTTGGCGGAGTAATATTAAAACCTATTTTTGAGTTTCCTGGCGGTTGTCGGTTTCACTTTACAGAACCAAGTGGTAACGAATTTGCGGTATGGGCGAAAGAACACTAGGTACTATAAGGGCTGTAGGGCATTTAGGCTTAAAGATCAGGATTTTACTAACTAATCGCCATTTTAGATAAAATAAACCGATTTTTTACCAACTCATTTATCCTAAATGGCCATTTAGGATGAAAATTAAGCATTTAAGGCCAAATAAACATGAATAGTCACCAATTAATAGACCAAGTTAGTAAATGCGTGATCTGTGATCCTCATTTACCTTTAGGGGCTCGACCTGTAATACAATTTAACCCAAACGCACGTATTTTAATCGCAGGCCAAGCACCGGGTATAAAAGTTCACGAAACAGGCGTGCCGTTTAACGATGCAAGCGGAAACCGCCTACGAGAATGGCTTGGGCTAACACGTGATGAATTTTACGACGCTAATAATATAGCAATTTTACCTATGGGCTTTTGCTACCCGGGTAGGGGGAAGTCGGGTGATTTACCACCGAGAAAAGAATGTGCCCCAGCATGGCGCGAGCAATTATTGGCTGCACTACCAAATATTGAGCTGACAATAGTATTAGGTAAATACGCGCAGGCGTATCATTTACCGGAGACTAAAAAAATGCCACTTACGGAGTTAGTAAAATCGTGGCGTGAGTATTGGCCAAATTATTTAGTGCTTCCACATCCGAGTCCGCGCAATAATATATGGCTTAAAAAGAATCCATGGTTTGAGCAAGATGTACTTCCAGAACTGGGTAAACGCATTGCTACTATTTTAAATAAGTAATGCTTCTAGCATTAGGATTTATTGTAAAGGGGCGTTATACCAATCCGCAATAATACTTAATCATTTTGCGGGGCTAAACGTGTCGCTACCTGTGTTAAAAAATTCTCATTTAGAACAACTAAATAGCGAATTTTTTGCCTAGCTATCAACACGTTTTTCTATCCTCAAAATAGATCACTTAATTAAGCGAATTGGTATACAGTTAACTTAAAAATTAACACTCCAATTAAAAAAAATAACAAACGAGGCTGTCTAATTTGAATGCATCTATATTAACTGAAGTAATACTTCCGCTCGCCCTTGCACTTATTATGTTTGGTATGGGTCTTGGGCTCACAACAAACGATTTTACTCGTCTATTTAAAAGCCCGCTCGCCATTGTTATGGGTTTAATAGGCCAACTTGTAGCAATGCCTTTATTAGCATTAGGGCTGTGTTATTTACTTAACCTACCAACGCCTATAGCTATTGGTTTAATGATATTAGCTGCCTGCCCAGGCGGTACTATGTCAAATGTATTAAGCCAGCTTGCTAAAGCTAATTTAGCGCTTTCGGTAAGTTTAACCGCTGCCTCTACCGCAATTAGTATAATAACCACACCGTTTATTATTGGCTTTGCTATGAGCCAGTTTGCCCCAGCAGACGATGCTACTTTCTCTATTTTAATTACTTCATTAGGGCTATTTTTTATTACCTTAGTGCCAGTTGCTATAGGCATTTGGTTACGTCACTTTAAAAGTGATTTTGCCATTAAAGCAGAGCCGTTTTTTAGACGCTTCTCGTTGTTTTTTATGCTTATGATGATTGCAGCACTAGTAATAAAAGAGCGCGATTTATTAGTTAGCTCATTTAACGATGTATTTTGGGCGTGCATAGCACTTAATATTGGTTCAATGGTTGTTGGTTGGTTAATTGCTAAGTGTTCAAAATTAAATTTAACTGATTCGCTGACGCTTTCAATTGAGGTTGGAATTCAAAATGCATCGTTAGCTATTTTAATTGCTATTAGCTTTTTGAATAAACCAGAATACGCGGTCACCGGTGGCGTGTATGGCCTTGCCATGTTTATAGGGCCACTGCTATTAATTGGCGGGTTAAAGCTTAAAAATAAACGTACCGCTAGGGCTGTTAACTAGGACTTTTAATTAGGGCATGTTGACCAAGTTACTTTAATTTAAGGCTACGGATAACGTAGCCGTAAACTCCAGTCTAAAAATACCACCTGTTAAATGTATGCTCTGCACCCATCGCGTCAACAAGTTGTAGGCTTACAAAAGACTCTTAAGCTTGAATATTGCACTAGGCGCTGAGCTTGTTTGCGCGAGGAGTGAAGCTTCTAATTACTAGGGCGCATTTTAGGATAGGATAAGAGTGTAAGTAATACGGTAAAAAAGCAGTTAATTATTTGGTTACTAAAACTGCGCCTCAAATATGAGGCGCTACTTTAAAACTTACTATTTGGTTTGCATGTTTTTAGCGCGTTCTTCTGCATCTATTAATGCTTGCGATTTAGGCGCGCGTTTTTTCTCTTCTATTTTGGGCTTTTCAGCCGAGTCAGGATCCCAGCTTGAGTCTAACGATAAGTTAGCAAATGGATTGTTACTGTCCGCTTTTTTAGGCTCAATTACTGGCTCATCAACTAGCGGTGTTGTTTGTGCTTGCTCAGGTATCGCGTCTTCTTTTTTAGGCGTCGGCTTTTCACCAGGTAATGGTGCATCTGGGTTAAATGTACGCACCTCTGGTTCTTTAAAGTCTTGCTCGGTTGTATACGTAGTCGATTGGGCGTCAGATATTTGCTCTGGAGCGTGTAAATCTATAACCGGCTCACTCGCTGTTACTGGCTCGGGAGTACTAATAACCGGCTCTACAGTGTTATGTTCAGCTTCTATTGGCGCAGATTCCGTTACTTGCGCTGTATGGTGCTTACGTTGTTTTTTTACTGGCTTTGCATCTGGGTCAAAGTCGCGTACCTCTGGCTCATTAAAGCTGCTGGCATTTTTAATGCGCTCTAAGGTTGTTTTGGCGGCGGCTTCAAACTCGGCGGTATTAGGTTCAGGTTTTTGTTTTACTTCGTTAAACGTAGCGGTACTTGTTTGCTCTAAAGTATCAGTTAAGTTAAGCGGTGTAGGCTCAATTTCGCTTGTTTTCACTTGTGTAGCTACGTTGTTTTGCTCATCTGAAATTTGCGTTGTTGTATGTTCAATATCAGTATTTTGCGCTGTGTTAGTAGGTTCCACTGACTCTTCATTTGTCGCTACGCTGCTCTCAACTGCTTTATTATTTTGAGTTGCTTCGTTGATGACGACAGGCTCAATCTCTGGCTCTTTTGTTGTTTGTACTGGCTTTGTTGCTTTAGTTTCAGGTTTAGCTGACGTAGCAATTTTTTCTGATTTAACTTTAGGTGGAGCCGCTATAGTCGGTTCTGCCATCGCTTTGCTTTGTTTTGCACGGCGCAGGCGCACGACTATCATAGCGCCAATAAGTACCACTATAACAAGTATTAAAGTGGGTAAAAGTAACGAGCTTGGGCTCTGCGCTACAGGTTGCGGCGTAATTACTGGCGCTGGTTTAGTTAACACAGCTGCTGGTTTTACAGGTACAGGCTTTTCAGGCGTAGGTTGAACGTTTTGCTCTGGCGTTGCCGGTTTTACTTGCTCTATCACAGCTTCGTTTTTTTGCTCTGTAACTACTTGCTCGGGTGCTGCTTTTGTTGGCTCTGCATCAATTACTATTTCGTTACTGTTGGTATTTAGCTGATCGTTTATTTGTTGTTTTTGATCATTAGTTAAATTAAGGGTTTGCTCGTTGATGCTTTCTTTAACAGCTTCTTCAGTGGGTTTAATTACAGGGGCAGGTTCAACAATTTTAGGTTGTGGCTGAGTAATAATAGTCGGTTCAGGCTCTATTATTTGGGGCTTAGGTTGTGCTTGAATTTCTTTTGGCTTATTACAGTTATTTTTGTAATCACGCGCAGCTTTACGATATTTTTGACTCGCTTTATTATTACTATTTTGCTGTATTTCTTGTTTAATTAAAATGCACATAGCTTCGTTGTATGCAGCACTTTGCGCACTATAAAATAAGGCAAAGCAAAGGGTAAATCTAATTAGTTTTGATATCATGAAGTTATGCGCGCTTAAATATTAATAGTTTGATTTTAAGCGCAAAATTAAAAATTATCCAGAGTAATACAACTAATCAATAACCATAAGGCTGCGATATTCATCGTAAGCAAATTGGTCGGTCATACCGCTTATATAATCTTGGATTAATCTACAACGATAATAAAACTCGTATGCCGCAAAGTGATCGGGCTCTTCTTGCATCGCATCTATTGCGTGTTGGTAACTATTTAAGTGCTTTTTAGAGAGCTTTTTAACAAGTCGCGACTCTATTAATAAACGTGAATCGCCATTTAGTGCACGCTTAAAGTCATCCTTGTTTAGTAGCAGTAATGGTTTATAGCAATCGAGCAAACCATTAATTATGCGATACCCTTGTAGCTCTAATTTTTCGACTTCTTTGTTTGAAAATACATGCTCAAGCGCTACCTGCTTTAGTGTTTTAGTTACTGCATGTAGATGGCTTCTATCTTCTAAAAGCGCTTGGTTAAAATCGCCATGATAAATAGGTTCTATATTTTCGATAAAGCGTTTTGCGGCGTGATTTACTAGCGGATGTAGCAATGCAACCCGCAAGTATATAAAAAATTCACTATTAAAATTATAGGGTTGTGCTTGTGCACGCTCTAGTGCGTAGTCTACTGCTTTGTCTACAAAATTTTGATGTTGAGCGTCGTCGATTAACAGGTTTATTAATACTTTTTTGTAACTACTTTTAAGTTTTTCGCACAGCAACTCAGTGCTTATTATGTCTTTTTCTACGGCGTCTTCTATGTCGGCTAGGCAATACGAAATGTCGTCGGCGGCTTCCATTATGTAACTTGCAGGATGGCGGCAGTAAGGCTCAATAGTGAGCTCTTTTTGTAGCGCTTCAACAAAGTTTTTTTCGCTGTAGTAGTAACCCACTTTTTTCATTAAGTAGTTTTTATTTTGGGGTATGTCTTTTACATCAAGCCCAGCAGGGCGAGTGTATTTTAAAATACCAGCACTTTGGCTGTAGGTTAAATTAAGCGTTTGCAAAGAATGAATTATACGTATGCCTTGAGCGTTGCCCTCAAAGTTACAAATATCAAGCGCAAGGTGTTTAAAAACAACACCTATACCGGTGTTTGGTTCTTTACAGCGCTCGGGTGTTACGCTTGCTAGGTTGTTATTAAACCAGTGGTTAATAGCCGCTTCGCCAAAATGCCCAAACGGTGGGTTGCCTATGTCGTGCATTAGGCAGGCCATTTCTACTAAGCTTTCTAGCGGGCGTTCTAGGTCGGTTAAGCCGTAATCTTTTTGCTGTTGGTAGCTTAAATTAGCAAAAATACGTTGCACTATAAAACGACCAACCTGTTGTACCTCAAGCGAGTGAGTTAAGCGCGAACGAACAGCTGCGTTACGCTCAAGCGGAAACACTTGTGTTTTTTGCTGCAGCCTGCGAATAGCGGCACTGTTAATAATACGGCCACGGTCGCTTTCTAGCGCCATCTGTAAGTTAGAGGTTGTGCGGTACATTCGTGCTGGCGTTATTTTTTTACTAAAATCTATGGTCATCTTTATACTTGTCCTTTTTTACAATTGATGACTGGCATAGTTTTTAGCACATAGTCATTTGTCTTTAATATACAGGGTTTAATCTATCAGTTTGTATCATAAAGTAACAACTTGCTTTAAAATAATTTTTTGAGTAATTGTTGTGCATTTATAGGTGTTTATAATGAAACAGTGGATTTTAAAGGCAGTATCAATTTGCCTAATGTTAGGAATGAACAGCGCATTTGCTGCAAAAGAGCAAACTGTGGTGCTTGTATCAATTGATGGCCTGCGTTGGGATTATATTGAAAAACACGGCGCGCCAAATTTAAAAGCAATGGCCGAGCGCGGTGTTCGCGCACAAAAGCTAATACCTGTTTATCCAACTAAAACGTTTCCTAACCATATTTCTATTATTACGGGCTTACTGCCAGTAAACCATGGCATTGTTGATAATAGCTTTTGTGATAAAGCGCGTAAAAACGACTGTTACAGCATGGGCAAAGCATTGGGCGATAGCACATGGGTAAAGGGTATTCCGCTTTGGAATTTAGCCAAAATGCAGGGACTTAAATCGGCTACTTATTTTTGGCCTGAGTCAGATGCATTATTTAACGGCATGACACCAGATTACTTTTATCACTATTCTAAATACAGCGATTACCAAAGCCGTGTTGATCAAATTATTCAGTGGTTAAGCTTACCAAAAGCACAGCGCCCACGTTTTATTGCGAGTTACTTTTCGCTAGTTGATAGCATGGGCCATGAATTTGGGCCAGACGCACCACAAACGCGTGATGCAGTTAAACAGCTTGATGAATTAATGGGGCAATTACAAACTCGCTTAAGTAAATTAGAGCAAGAGGTAAACTTAGTTATTGTCTCGGATCATGGTATGGCGAGTATAGATCCAGATAAAAGCATTGATGTAACCACACTGCCTCAAGATGAAAACTTTTTAGTTAAAAATACTGGCCCACGTTTACTTATTTATACCCAACCGGATGCTAAAAACGCTGATATTGAAGGTTACAAAGCACGTTTACGAGATGCGTCAAACGGTCGTTATACAGTATTAACTGACGAGCAATTAGCAGCGTATCATTACAATAAAGGCACTCGCGTAGGCGATATTGTGGTGCAAACTACAGCACCAGCGGTATTTACCAATGGTAAAAAACCAACCTATTTAGGGACTCACGGTTATGCATATACCGAGGATATGGCAGCATCATTTATTGCTGTAGGCCCTGCATTTAAACAAGGTGTAAGCCTTAAAGAAGTAAATAACCTTGATATTTACCCAGTACTTGCAAAAGTGATGGGACTTAAATTGTTAAACAAAGTAGACGGCAATGGTAAAACATTAATGCCAGCAATTAAGCAAAAAATCGTTGTGCATTAGCTTAATCTAAAAGAGCGCGTAAGCGCTCTGCAGGGAAGAACATGTTAAAACTATAAAGTGGGCTATTTAGCCCACTTTTTTATTGGGCAGCTTATTTAAAGTTAGCAATACTTGTTTTTGTAGCAGTAACTGTGCGAATTGCATGCGCTTGGTTTGTAATACCAAATGCAATACCGTTTACGCTCCAGCCAGGGTTAGAGAAGTAATCGTACTGAGTTGCGCTACCGTAAACGTGCGGGTAAGCCATTATACTTGCAAACTCGTTTTGTACGCCATGACCCATGCCATCTACATATACACCGCCAGACGTATCACCTTGTTTGCGTGAATGCGCTAAACCTTGGTTATGACCAAGTTCGTGTACAAATGTCGTTGCACCACAATCAATTGCAGTGATTGAGTACATACGGCTGCTCATTGAGCTGTATAGATTGCCATTAGTGCCTTGGCCAACCCATGCTAAACCACATGAAATAAGCCCATTGCCAGCACTTTGACCAGTACCTAATACGGCAATCATGTCGGCTTTCCAATCGCTGCGTAAACCATCTACGTAGCTGCTATTTGTAACCGAATCTAACCAATCCTCAGACGGCGTTACTGCATAGTCACCTAAGTTTTGTTTGCCAGCTAAGCGTAGTGTTATATCAACGCCATTTTGGCTATATACCTGATTACTAAAAGCAATTAGTTGATTTATTTTAGTGTCAATATTGCTAGTTGCAGCAGCTGATTGGTCGGTATATAAAATACCGATATCGATTGTTTCTGCTTGTGCAACACTTGCTGCACATAATGCCGCAGCCAGTGCGGTTGTTGTGATTACTTTTTTCATTATTGTATTTCCTTACTCTTGTTGTGGTTGGAACTTGTTTTTAACTTGGTTGATCTCATAAAAAGCAGACACACTAAAGCTGCCCTATAGTGCGGCTTTAGTTGTTTTTTATATTTTGATTATTGGTTAGCCATCAATTTTTGGTGCAAATATATCGATGCTTTTATCTGATTTGGGTTTTGGTGCGGTTACATCATGCTCTATGTGGCTTTTATATAAATCGCGTTTTGCTGCAATCCATCCGTACTTACCTTTACTTTCGAATACATAATTGCCAGAAGGCGCAGTAAATTGACCATATACGGCATCTTTACCTACCGTTAAAACGGTATTATGCATGCGGCCATCAACACCCACTATTTTGCCAAATATGCTCTTATCGCCATTTTCAGACTCAACCACATTAGTCACTTCTGCGGTGAATGTTTCGGCTGTTTGCGGAATAGCTAAATCAAAATTTTCGCCAGTCTCTAACGCCTGTAAAGAATTTAAATCAAACTCAATATAGGCCTCGTTATGTAAGTCGGTAGGTAAAACTTTTGCGTTTATAAGCACTTGCTTTGCTTTGTCGGATAGGCGATTTACGGCATCAAATTCTTCAAACGGTAAGCTGTTGTCAGGGGCAATAATAGGTTTAACGGTAATTGGATCTTTACTCATATCAATAGGTGCAGGGGGATGTGTATTGCGCGTTTTTTGTAAATCAATAGGAACAAAATCAATAGCAACAGGCGCGATAGGTTCGCCCGTTTCATCTGCATTAAAAAATAGCCCATAAACTGCAAATGCCGATAATGGTATAGCAATTAGTAAGACGACAGATCTCTTCATTTGTTTCTCTTTTAGTGTTTTTGGTTAACTGTTTGTTATGTTTTATATTATTAAATGGATTAGATCAAGATAATAAATGTAACCGAAAAGAATTAATTCTAAATTTCATAATTCCTTATAAAATATAAGGATATTTATTTTTGGTATGTTTTTCACTCTTTTTAGTATTGGTTTTTTGTAGGGTTTATGCGGCCTTTGGCGCGTTTGTGGGTACTTGTTTGTTTAGTTAAATACAATGGTTAAAAGTGACTTTTTGACGTTAATTACAATGAAAAATAAAAAGTGAATTTTTTTCACTCTTTGTAAACTAATCGCTAATTGCAATGCATTTATCGGGCACGTATGTTGTGTGCTGCATAAATGGCATTACGAGGGATTTATGAAGGTGTCTGATCAGTTGCTTAACCGAATTACAGCAGGGCTTGTGGCTGTAATTATTGGTTTTTCGAGTTCCATTGCATTGATTTATCAGGTGGTGATAACCCTTGGAGGCACGCCTGATTTAGTAGCTAGTTGGATTTTAATGCTTGGTTTAGTGATGGGCACAACGTCAATAGGTTTGTCGTACTATTACAAAGTGCCTGTTTTAATTGCGTGGTCTACCACGGGGGCTGCATTACTGATTTCAAGTGCACAAGGGTATAACTTAAACGAGGCTATTGGCGCGTTTATGCTCAGTGCATTGCTCGTTTTTTTGTCGGGGGTGACGGGCTGGTTTGAAAAAATAATGAACCGTATTCCAAGTGAGCTTGCGTGCGCCATGTTGGCCGGCGTACTTGTTACCTTTGGTATCGATGTGTTTAATTTTATGAACGACATGCCTTTAGTGATTGGCTTAATGGTTGTTATGTACTTTATTGGTAAACGCTTTTTTGCCCGTTTTGCTATGTTAAGTGTGCTTATTATAGGTGTACTACTCGCTTGGCAAATGGGCCATATTGATACCAGCGCACTGCACTGGAAAATGAGCGAATTTGCTTATATTGAACCCGTTTTTCACTTGCAAGCATGCATTAGCATAGGTTTACCACTTTATATAGTTACCATGACCTCGCAAAATTTACCGGGTATTGCTGTTTTAAAAGCGCATAAATATAAAGCGCCTATATCTGCATCTCTTAATGTGACTGGTTTTGTAAATATACTTACCGCCCCGTTTGGAGCTTATTCTATTAATTTAGCCGCTATTACTGCTGCTATTTGTATGAGTGATGAAGCGGATGAAAATCATGATAAACGTTATTGGGCGAGTATAGCGGCGGGCGCATTTTATATTTTAATGGCGCTGTGCGCGGCTACATTAGTTGGGTTGGTAGCAAGTTTACCGCAGGCACTTATTTTAGCTTTGGCGGGCATTGCGCTATTTGGCACCATTGCTAATAGTTTGCAGCAAGCCCTTAGTAGTACTAAATATACGGAGGCCGCAATTGTTACTTTTTTAGTAACTGCATCTAACTTAACATTACTCTCAGTGGGGTCTGCTTTTTGGGGAATTATAGCAGGTGTGCTTACGCTTCTTATCACCCAAAAAGACTAAAAGCTTTATTGTGTACAAAGAGCCGTTGGTGAGTATTTAAAACAAAATTATAGTTTATTTATATCATTAAAATAACTTAACTAAGCTTATAAAAAAGGCTGCAATTGCAGCCTTTAGTTTTATAAAACAAGATTTACCTAATCAAAAGTATGATGGCGAGTTACACTAAACCGATTAAGTATATGGTGCATAATATACACAACGCACAGACTTAATATTATAGCCACCGATACCGAGCTAAACCGGTACATTGCGCTATAAACAAGATCTTGGCCTGGTCCGAGTGAGTTCCCAAATAAAATACCAAACGTAGTCAACACACCAAAACCAATACCAGGTATGCCTCCGCCTAAAATATGAAAACGCGCAAAAAGAAACGAAAGTATCCATAAAATAGCCATCGGAAAAAGTAAAAAATCAGAGTGACTATACAAAAATAGTTGCGATAGTAACGCTGCATTACACCCTATAAGCGTTCCAATTGCTCGCTGCCAACCAGCCATACCTGCGGCTTTCCAGCATAATGAAAACAAAATAAGCACAGAAGCTGCCTGCGCAGATATTGAGTCTTGTAAATCAAGAACCTGAAAAACCACAAAAGAGAGCGTAGCCACGGTTGAGCATAACAATACCTCATGGCGAATACTTTCTTTTGCTTTAGCTGGCATTACTCGCCCGGGCCTTGCGGTTACATCAGGAAATAGGCCATGCATTAATGCTCCAATAACAACGGTTAAAAATATAGCCAAACCATTAGTTAAAATTAACGGATAAATACTACTTCCTTCATCAACATAGCTCGAAAAATGCAGCTGAATAGAAAGGCTTATCACGCCTAAAGCGCCAAATAAAAAGGCACTACCGCTACTCATTTGGTAAAATAAAAAGCAAAAAACACCAAACACTAATAATGTCATAACGACTGGTAAGTGAGAAAACAATCCCTGCATTATCAGCACTATAAGCGCGCTAAATGCAGCAGATGCTATAAATTGATTTATAAGCCCACGACTTAACGTAGGTACCATGCCCAATATCAACATAGGATAAACGGTAAAAAATATACCATTAGGCCAGTTCATTAATTTACTAATAGTAAAGCCAAGGGTGCATCCACCTGCAATGCGTAGTGCTTGGCGAAGGCCATTAGAGTCTAATTGTGGGCCTTGGCTAACAATTTGAGTCATAAAGTCTCCATTAATAAATGTAGTGTAACCAGCTAATAAACCTAATTTGTGCAGAGCCAAACCATTGCCCAATTGTCGATTCTGGTAATAATTGTACTGTTGCACGTGACCCGCTCGGCATGTTTGCTATTAAGTCTTGATGATTTACGAGCTTTAAATGAATGCGTTGACGCTGTGCATCGCGTACCCAACGATTGCTGGTTTCTGTTGTACTTAGTAAACCATTTGCACTAAGTTGACCGTTGCTAACACCTGCTTCAAATGTTTCTAGTATTGCGTCGTAAACTTCACCTGGGCGGCTATCAAATACTACGCGCGCTTGAGTGCCTTGCTTCATATTTGAGAGTGACTTTTCTCTAAAGTCGGCAACTAAATCGGCTTTTTTAGCGACAATAGCTAATAATGGGCTACCTGCAACAGCATACGCGCCGTCTAATAACTGTAAGTTAGCAACTACGCCGTCACTTAGTGCACGTACTTGCGTGTAGGATAAATTTAACTCAGCCTGCGCTAACTGGTTAGCAGCATGACGCATAGCTAAGTTTTTATTACCTGAGTCACCTCTAGCTAAAACTGCTTCAGCTAACTGCGCTTCTAGAGCCGCAACATTTGCTTTACTGGCTTCAAAGTTAGCACGAATGCTTTCAAGCTCTTGCTCCGATATAGACTTTTGAGTATAGAGTTTTTCGCCTCTGCTTTTTAATAGCTTTTGCTCATGCTGCTTAGCATTTGCAGCACTAATTTGTGCTTCAAGGGCTTTAACATTGGTATCAAGACGCTTATTTTGTAATTTGGCATCATCAAGCGCGAGTTGAGCTTGCTCTTTGGCTAAATTATATGGGCCTTCATCGATACTAAATAATATATCGCCCGCTTTAACTGGTTGGTTATTATTAACTTGCACACTAGTGACTCGGCCACTAATTTGCGGTGATATTTGCACAACAGGGTGGTATACACGTGCCTGTGGTGTCACAGGTAAAACCATATCGGCCACTAAATAGTAAATAAATACTAAGATAAACCCTATGAGAGAAAACCTTACATAGCGTGCAAACTTTTGATCCGGTGTCATTTTTAGCCTTACTTATTAACTTGAATACATTTAAGGGCGTTTTGCTCTATTTTGATCAAACCAAATGCAATGGCATCTAGCTGCTCAACAGATAAACCGCTGTATAACTGATTTTTTATATCGGAAATGGTCTCTTGCAATGAATGTAAAATGGCATCACTTTGCTCAGTAAAATAGAGTCTTTTACTGCGCTTATCATGTTTGTCTACACGGCGAACGATTAACGATTGCTCCTCTAATTGCTTAAGCGTGCGAGTCAGTGAAGGCATTTCTATCCCTAAGCTATTAGCAAGTTCAAGTTGTGTTAGTCCCTCACCACGCATATTTATATGCATTAGTGCAGTCCAGCGCGACTGAGTAAGCCCCAAAGGCTCAACAGCAATGGTTACTGCTTCGCGGCATAAGCGATGAACTCGGCCCATATTACCGATAACGGTTAAATCGAGCGTCTCGTGAAAAGGTTTTTGTGTAGGCATAGCCATCCCAACATAGTTAGCAAGCTAACTATTTTATCATTACTTAGCAAGCTAAGTAAATATGCGTAAGTGCGAGAAGTGGCAAAATATTTGCTAAACCTCACCTGTAAAAAAATGGTGAGGTTTAGGGAGTTTTAAAAGTTAAGTAAATTAGCTGGGGAGTATTGATCGGTAAGTACTTTTGTATCTGCAGGCCAATCTTGGCCGTCTTTAGTAAAGTGCATAAGTTGGCTAATCGCTTTTATATCTACACCGTATTTTACTAATTTAGGGGCGAGAGCATTAACACGCGTGTTAATTTGCGCTTCGCTCGGTATTGATTTAAGTCCCGCTAAAATAATACGGTTGCTGCGATTTTCGCGGCTTACATTTATAAAGTCGCCAAATACAGCGTGGTAAGTTGCCGACTCATGCTCATAAAGTTTACTACTTGAAAACGTATTTGCGGCAATAACGCCACCATCGGCTAATACGCTTTGTACTTCTTCAAAAAACTCTTTAGTGAGCAAATGCTCCGGAATATAGTCACCGTTAAACGCATCCAAAATAATCCAATCGTACTTTTGCTTTTTAATAGCGGCGCGCTTTATAAAAATACGGCCATCTTGCACGCTTGATGTCACTAAGTCGTTTTCTATAAAGTTAAAGTAATCGCGTGCAACTTTAGTTACTGCAGGATCTATTTCAACATTATGAATATTTGCAGTGGGGTATAGCTCATGAATAACATTAGAAAGCGTACCGCCACCTAATCCTATAATAAGTACACTTTTAGGGTTGTCGGTTACTAAAAGGCTCGCAAACGTCAATTTTGTGTAATTAAAAACAAGTTTGTCGGGATTGCTTTTATACATGCAACTTTGGCTTGTTTGGCTACTTTTAGTATTAAATTTAAGGCAACGTAAGTCGCTCGTTTCTTCAACAATAATATTGCGATAAAGCGAGCGTTCTTCATGAATAACCTTACTAAACGCAGAACCTGAAAACACAATTAATGGCAGTAGCAAATATTTAAGCATGAGCAAGCCCCTTATTATTAACCAAGGTATTAATAACAATCGCGACTAAACCCAGTGCCCCAAGTGTTAAAGCAAAGGCGCTAATAATTGTATTTACGTCAAACGCGAGCACAAAGTAAAACGAGGTAATAATAGTACCCAGGGCACTGCCAAGCGTACTTACAAAGTATAAACGCCCAGCAACTTGGCCGCTTTTATCGCTATCTGTTACCAGTAAGCGCACAGAGTAGGGCGAGATCATGCCTAAAATAACGGTAGGTATAAAAAATAAAGCAGTTGACGCTAAGAGTGAGCCGTAGCGGCTATCTTCAATATGGGTAAATATAAATTCCATTATAGGCTGCGAAAATAATGTAATAGGAACAACCATAATGCTGGCAATTAAAAATATTAAACCATATTTGGTAAGGGATGCATTTTTAGTGCTGAGTTTACCACCAAGTAAATACCCAAAAGATAAACTAAGCATAAACACAGTAATTATACTGCCCCAAATATGCACGCTACTGCCAAAAAAGGGGGCAAGAATCCTCCCACCTAAAAGCTCAATGCCCATTATGCAAAAGCCGCTGCAAAAAGCTAAAAAGTAAATTAACGCGTTTGTTTTTATGCTCATGTAATTATCGTTATGTAACTTAAGTAGAACACTATACTAACGTGATGCATACAAAGCTGCTAGGGCCTGTTGACCTTTCAGGATTAAAAATTGTTCTATCTAGGGGCGATTTAATCGCGGCGCGAGGTTTGTAACCTAGTGGGCTCGGTAACTGCTCCTGCGTTACCCTACTGGCTTACATCCATGTAAGAATAAGTAAAAACCGAGCAAAGCTTCCGCGTCCTGCTCACGCCCCTTACCTACATCCATGCAGGCAACAAAGAGTTAATCGTCCCTAGAAAGAACCCAGAGGGCAGCGCATGTTTGGTATTTATGCTGCGTTATCGCCCATTAATGGGGAATAACCACACTACATAGGCTCTGCCTTGCCTAAAAACCAAACATGCTGCTGCAAATTTAACCTCGAAAGATAAATAGGCCCTAGGGTAATAATTAACCTAAGTTTAATTTAAAAAAGAAGTTTTGTTATAGCAATTTGTTAGTTAGTTGAATTCTGATCTATTTAGCTTGCCTAGGCCCTCGCGATTTAATACTTAAGACGCTTTTTCATTTAAATTAAATTTCTTAAGTTTTCTTTAAGTTTCACTCGTTAAGTTTAAACCCTGAAATATAAACAGGTTTAAATGAGCGAGCTTATGCAATTAGCCCACACTTCTACATCATTAGATTTAACACAAAATAACAGTCAGTTTATTAGTGCTCGTATTGATGATGTGCATCGAAAAAATCTCGAAAATACAGTGAAAGAAGGTTTTTTAGTTGCGTATAACGCTAAGCTTACTTCTTTTATGCCACTACTTTGCCAATACGTTACCGAGCAAGGAAAGTGCACGTTAGGGCTAAGGCAAGCAACTTCGCCATTGTTTATTGAGCAATATTTAGCATCACCCGTTGAAGATTTTTTAGATGAAAGTATTTCTCGCAATAAAATTTTTGAACTTGGTAATCTCTGCTCTACAAATCGAAGAGCAACACTTGCACATTTTATTATTGTTAACGAAGCTCTGCAAAGTGTGGGGGCAAAACATTTAGTGTTTTGTGCAACCAACAAAGTGCGTGCTTTATTGCGCTTACTTGGTGTTACGTGTACCGAAATTGCACTTGCGAGCAGTTTTGTAGTTGAGAACCCATTAAAGTGGGGCAGCTATTACGCCAACCAACCAACAGTATGCATTGTGAGCCTAGAGCAAGCTCACCAACAAGTATTAAATACCCCAATGCTTTATAGTTTGATGCAGCAAAACCACTCAAATATCAATTCTTTGGTAAACGCATTGGTGAATGTATGAACTACTATAATACTCATTCAGTATCGCCATTAATTATTGCCCATAATAAAGATCTAACACGTGAAATTAACGGTGATGAGTTTAACCAGCAAATACAAAAAGTAGTAAAAATACTACAAAGCTTTAACGGCAAATGTGTCGCTTATAAGCTCGATAATACGCCAGCTTGGCTTGTTATTGATGCCGCTACTGCGGTTTCTAATAAAGTGGCTGTGCCAATTGCTCACTTTTTTAGTGAACAACAAACTCAATATGTACTAGCGCAATGCGGCGCTAATGTATTTATGAGCGACACGCTAAACCCTTTATTTGGGGAGCCGACCGCATCAATCAATTTATTTGAGTGTTACACATTATATATTTACGAAATTGTTGCAGCTAAACCCGTCAGTTATTTTCCAGAAACTCAAAAAGTAACGTTTACATCAGGCTCTACTGGACAACCAAAAGGCGTGTGTTTATCTGCAAAGAGCCAAATGCAGGTAGCTCAATCTCTGTGCGATAAAATTAATATTAAAAAGCCTGTGCATTTATGTTTATTGCCGCTTGCTGTGTTACTTGAAAATATAGCCGGTGTATATGCGCCTTTAAAAAGTGGCGGTACAGTGCATTTAATGCCGTTAAATGAATTAGGCTTTATTGGAACAGCATTAAAACAGCCCGCACAACTTATTGCTGCTATTGATAAAGTTAAGCCAAATACGCTTATTTTAGTGCCAGAACTATTAGCATGCTTAGTTGCTTTTGCAGAAGATGGATGGCAACCGCCTAGTTCGTTACAGTTTCTTGCTGTGGGTGGTGCGCTTGTCAGCGAAATGCTAATAGTTAAAGCGCGTAGCTTAAACTTACCAGTGTACCAAGGTTATGGGCTTTCTGAGGCGGCATCTGTCGTTAGTTTAAATACACCCACAAACGATAACCTCCACAGTGCCGGCTCTGTGTTACCTCATATTCAAACTAAAATTGAAAATGGTCAGCTTTTTATAAAAGGCGATTTGTTTTTAGGTTACTTAAACCATCAACCTCACAACAAAAACCACTGGTATGCAACCGGCGATCTGGTCGATCAGCATCAAAACACCTTATTTATTAAAGGCCGATTAAAAAACCTAATTATTACCAGTATGGGGCGCAACATTAGTGCCGAGTGGCCTGAGTCACTATTACTAAGTCAAAGCGGTATTTTACAAGCGGTTGTATTTGGTGAGGGGCAACCTTTTCTGAGTGCCATTATTTACGCCGATACAAAGCTAAGTAACCCAGTGTTAGAGCAATACATTAACGCAATTAATAAACAACTACCCGACTATGCACGAATTCAAAAATGGCATCGTTTAACTGCCCCATTAAGTGTGCAACAAGGATTATTAACAACAAATAATCGTCCAAAACGAGATGCCATAAGTAAGCAGTACCATGCTGTGTTTGAGCAATTTTACCGACTTGGAGAAGTAATTAATGAGTGATTTTTTTAACACCCTTAAAGAGCAAACTAAACAAGAACAAAACTATCTGCTTGCAGCGCCTATTATCCAGCGTGTTTTTAAAGGCGAAGCATCACTTGAAGAATACGCCTCGTTTTTAGCACAAGCGTATCACCATGTTAAACACACAGTGCCATTAATGATGTCGGTTGGTGCACGATTAACCGACAATCAAGAATGGCTGCGCGAAGCCATCGCAGAATACATTGAAGAAGAGATTGGTCATCAAGAGTGGGTACTTAATGATATTGCAGCCTGTGGTTTTGACAAAGAGATAGTGCGGTGTAGTCAGCCGCAATACGCTACCGAAATGATGGTGTCGTATGCGTACGACTCCATTGCACGTAAAAATCCGTTGAGCTTTTTTGGCATGGTGCATGTGCTTGAAGGCACTTCTATAGCGCTTGCTGATGGCGCGGCTTCAAACATTGCAAATGCTGTGGACTTACCTAAAAAAGCATTTAGTTATTTAACCTCTCACGGCGCGCTTGATATAGAGCATGTAAAGTTTTTTGAAAACCTAATGAACCAAATAACAGATGAGGCGGATCAAGAAGCCATACTTCATGGTGCAAAGCGCTTTTATCGTTTATACGGCGATATATTTCGTGGACTCGATGATGAACCGTTTTTTAAAGCAAGTGCACAAGGCAAATCGGCATGAGCAGCTCTTTATGTGTGCTAACTGGTGCAACAGGCGGAATAGGGCAAGCAATTGCTAAAGCCCTATATGCAAAAGGGTGGACGTTACTGCTTGTAGGGCGTAATACGCAAGCTCTTGAAAAACTGAGCCGTGAATGCCCAGACAGTGAAACATTTACTGGCGATTTAACCGACGATACAACACGCATTAACTTAGCCATAAAAGCCAAGCAACTCGGTGGCGTTAAATTACTTATTAATAACGCTGGCGTAAATACGATGCAAAGCCTTGAGCACACAAGTAATGAGCAAATAGATAATATGCTGACTACTAATTTGTCGGTACCTATTAAATTATGCCAACTATTTTTAGGGCAGTTACAATATACCAAAGGCACCATTGTTAACGTGGGATCATCGTTTGGCAGTATTGGTTACCCGTTTCAAACACTTTATTGCGCCAGTAAATTTGGTTTACGTGGTTTTACAGAAGCGTTATCGCGTGAGTTGAATGGTTCAGGCGTTAAAGTGACCTATTTAGCACCAAGAGCAACAGATACCTCTATTAATAGCAGTAAAGCGCGGGCAATGAATAAAGAGCTCGGTAATAAAATGGACTCGCCAGAATTAGTTGCTCAAGAGTTATTAGCACTTATAAGTTCGAACCAAACAAGGCGCTTTATTGGTTTTCCTGAAAAATTATTTGCACGCATAAATGGCGCATTCCCAAGCGTTGTTGATAACGCTATTGCAAAACAACTTCCTAAAATCAAACGCTTTTTAAGTTAACAAACACATACAAGGGCAAAATTATGTATAAATTTACACTCGCATTATATTTAATATTAACGGCTGTATTTACGACCGCAGTACAGGCAGATGAAGCGCAAGACTTAACCTCAATTCAACAAAAGTGGGCAATTGCCAACTACGAACTTGAAGACGATGCGCAAATAGACGCGTTTACGCAACTAAGTGAGCAAAGCGCGTTATTTGTTAAAAACTACCCAAGCTCAGCACAAACACATATTTGGAATGGAATTGTGTTAGCTAGCTTTGCAGGTGCAAAAGGGGGCTTGGGTGCACTTGGTTTGGCAAAAGAGGCAAAAGTGTCACTTGAAAATGCACTCTCAATAGATGGCACTGCATTAAATGGCTCAGCTTACGCAAGCCTTGCAACGCTTTACAGTAAAGTACCTGGTTGGCCAATTGGTTTTGGTGATGACGACAAAGCTGAAAAATTATTTAAACAAGCGCTCGCTTTTAATCTCGAAGGCATTGATACTAATTACTTATACGGTGAATATTTGTATGACGAAGGCGATTATAAACAAGCTAAAGCACGACTACTTGTAGCACAAGCTGCGGGCATTCGTGATACTCGTGCAAAAGCAGATGAATATCGCCAACAAGCAATAAGCCAGCTATTGGTAAAAGTAGATAAAAAACTAAAAAGATAAACACATAATGCATTTATTACTCGTTGAGGATGATCATTTAGTGGCGCAAGGGCTTATTCGCTCTTTGCGTCAAGAGGGCTACAGTGTAGAGCATAGTGGCACAGTTAAGCATGCCTTAGAGTGCCTTTCTAGTGGTGAAATTGAGCTTGTTATTCTCGATTTAGGATTACCTGACGGCGATGGCTCGCAAGTTTTAAAGCATATTAAAGCGCAAAAAAAAGTAATACCGGTGGTTATTTTAACTGCTCGCGGCAGTATTGATGACAAAGTCCAAGGGCTTGACATGGGCGCTGACGATTACCTTGCAAAGCCGTTTGACCCCGCTGAGCTATTTGCCCGTTTACGTGTAGCAAGTCGGCGCATTAACCAAACACAATCAAGCTTATTGCGCTGTGGTGATGTAGTAATGGATACATCTGCTCATACAGTTACACAAAGTGGGCAGTCACTTACACTACCGCGGAAAGAATACATGCTTTTAAAAGCGCTGATGGAAAATCAGGGAAGGGTGCAATCAAAACAACAACTCGAAAATAAACTTTACCAATGGGGTGAAGAAGTTGGCTCTAATGCCATAGAGGTCCATATTCATCATCTTCGTAAAAAATTCCCTAGCGATTTTATTAAAACCTTACGTGGCATTGGCTACGTAGTTGGTAAGCGTTAGGGTGTGTTTATCTTTCGAGGTTGAAAATGTCTATTCGTAAACGCCTGACCTTAATTTTACTTTCAATGATGGTGCTAACTTGCTTTTTAGCATTAGTAAAAGGCTATCAAAAAAGCATGCACCACGGCGAAAACTTGCTTGATAATGAACTTAAAATAGTGGCTGGCGTTTTAATTGAGCAACCATTGGTACTAAGCACAGATGCAGTACAAGTAAGTAATAATAGCGCTCAGTTGTTGTATCAAATTTGGCAAAATAATAATTTACTTAGTGGCTCATCGAGTTTAACGAATAACCAAATTAGTTTTAGCGAGGGCTTTCAAACAGCCAATGTAGCAGGGCAGCGTATGCGGGTATTTGTGATGAGTAAAAACACCCGTAAAGTCATTGTTGCTGAACCTATGGCAAAGCGTTTTGAATTAGCTGAAGCCGTTATTTTATCTGCAATGTTACCTATGCTATGGGCAGTCCCTCTGCTTGCTATTTTTATTAGCTTTTTTGTTAAATACGCATTAGCCCCTCTTACCCGATTATCTAAGCAGTTGGCGTCTCGCCAAGCTAACGACTTTACGCCAATTAACTGGCAAGTAACCGACGAAGAAATTAAACCGGTTATTAATCGTTTAAACGACTTATTTAAACGCGTAGAAACCGCTTACTTACGAGAGCGCTTTTTTGCCTCAGATGCAGCTCACGAATTACGTACCCCGCTCAGTAGCTTAAAAATTAATGTACATAATTTGGCTAATAAACAAAGTAATCTGCAAGACCATCAAGAATTACAAGCCATGTCGCAGGGCATTAACCGCTTAAGTAATATTGTTGAACAAATGCTAATTTTAGGGCGCACCCAGCCTGAGCAATGGCAGAAGCAGTTTAGCGAGCAATCATTGCTAACCATTACCCAACAAGCCGTGTCGGAGCAATACGATAAAATAGACGAAAAAAACCAAACGATTAGCCTCGAAGGCGATGATTTTGTAATTAATGGTGATGAGTTTACATTAACGACCCTTATCTCTAACTTGCTCAGTAATGCGATTAAATACACACCTAGTAACGGTCAAATTATAATTAAATTAGCATCAAGTAATAATGACTATAGTTGGCAAATTGATGATTCTGGTGCGGGGATGACTGAAGAGCAAAAAGACCGAATATTTAATCGCTTTTATCGCGTAGGTGGCGATCAACATCCATCAGGCGAGCAAGGTGCCGGTTTAGGTATGGCGATTGTTCAACACATTATTGCTATTTATGACGCAAAAATTCATTTAGCGAATAGCTCTTTAGGTGGATTAACCGTTAAGGTTACTTTTACAGGAGTAAAAAGTGACTAAACGTTTATTCAATCAATGTCTTTGTTGTTTGCTATTTTTGTCGTTTAACGCGGCGAGTAAAGAGTACCTTATTATTTTAAAAGATCATTTGTTTTATCCCTCGCAAATAATTATTCCCGCAAATAAAAAAGTAAAACTATTGATAGAAAACCAAGACAGCACACCAGAAGAGTTTGATAGCTTTGATCTAAACAGAGAAAAAGTACTCTACCCAAATCGTAAAAGCATTATTTATATAGGACCGCTAAGTAAAGGGCATTACGAGTTTTTTGGTGAGTTTTCGCCAAATACAGCAAGGGGCGTTGTTATAGTTAGCGATGAAGGGGCGCAGCATGCTAATAACTAGTTTAGTCATGAGCCTTAACCAATTACTACCTGTGGCTATTTTATTAGTATTACTACAAGTAGTTAAAAAACAGAGCTCTTTGCGAATATATTCTGCTTTATTAATAGGCGCGGTAATGTCGTTTTTGTACATGCAAAGTGCGTCGTGGGTGAGCCAGTGGTTTGAACACCAAGGGTTAGAGTACTCACAAATAGGGCTATGTATCACTATATTTATTGCTGTATTGGTATTTGCACTAAAGCAAAAGTCAGCGGCATTTTATATCGCAGTTATAAGCACAATAACGCTCTATTTAAGCCATTATATTATTTACCTCACCAGTTTTTGGCAAAATAGTGATGCAGGGCAAAGCTTATTTATTGGCACTTTATTAGGTGTTGGAATTTGTTTAAGTTTTAGCGTATTGCTGTACTTTTTAATGAATGCAATTAAGCACCGTTTTGGTATGTACCCGCTTTTTATTTTGCTTGCTTTTAACAGCGCGGCTAAGTTATTAGTTGCATTGGATTTGGCAAGCCAAATAGATTTAATTACAAACACCTCAACAGTGTGGGATTTACGCTATGTATTAAGCGAAAACTCTGAGCTAGGCCGCGTACTGCGTGCTCTTGTTGGTTACGAGGCCACTCCTGATTTAATGAGTGTACTTATATATAGTACAAGCAGCGTGTTATTTTTATTACTTTGTTATGTTATTCCGGCTTCAATAACTAAGGAACGTGTATGAAAGCACTCAACCTATATTTAGCGCTTAGTTTTACCGCTCTTTGTTTGTTGGTATTCTCAATCCAAGCAAAGGCTGATGGTATTGTTGTTGATAAGGTATATCACCCCTATGTTTTGCCTTTTGAGCGTGAATTTGAGTGGCGATTAGTGTCGCACCAAACAGATAGTGGCAACATACTAGCGCAGCGTTTGGGTGGTGGCGGTGCTATTAACGATACAATGGCACTCGAAGGCTATTTAGTTGGTGAGCGAGACGATAACGGCGACTTTGGATTAGAAGCTTATGAGCTTGAGCTACGTTGGCAATTAATTGAACAAGGTAAATTATGGGCTGATTGGGGCGCGTTATTTGAGCTTGAAAAAAAACATAACGAAGATGTGTATGAGGCAACCTCGGGTTTTGTGATCGAAAAAGAATTTGGAAAAACAAGTCTTACGCTAAATGCTTTTTTGGTTTATGAGTGGGGGCAAGACATTAAAAACGAATGGGAAAGTGAGTTTAGAGCACAATATCGCTATCGATATCGCTCTGCTTTCCAGCCTTCTATAGAGGTTTACCTAGGTGAAGACTTTATTGGTATAGGGCCTGGCTTTATAGGTTTACAGCGCTTTGATGGGCAAAAGCAATTAAAATGGGAAGCGGGTTTCATCACTGAGATAAGCCAATCAGAAAAAAACCATAGTTTTAGGCTCGCATTAGAATTTGAATTTTAATAACCAATGATAGCTGTTTTGGTTGTTTATCATTCTGATTATAGATAGGTACTTGACATATTATTTAAACTCTATATAGTGGGCCGCAGCTAGAAAGAAAGCATGTAAGCTATAAATCTCCATTTCGATATAAGTAATACTTGTAGTACCGTCCTGAAGTTTTTAAAGTACCATCTCATTTTTTGCTACACCCGCTCTTATGAGCATATTTTTATTTTTATTTCAGGATATTACAATGTCTAACATCGTATCAGGTACAGTTAAGTGGTTTAACGAGTCTAAAGGTTTTGGTTTCATCGAGCAAGAAAATGGCCCAGACGTTTTCGCACATTTCTCAGCAATCAAAAGCGAAGGTTTCAAAACTTTAGCTGAAGGCCAACGTGTAGAGTTTACTCTTTCACAAGGTCAAAAAGGTCCACAAGCTGATAACATCACAGCTGTATAATTTTACTTTTTAAGTAAAATGAAAAAAAAGCGCTTAAGGCGCTTTTTTTGTGTCTGAAATTTGACTCAAACCAAGCAACGTCCATTATCAATGTAAATTAACTAAATGATATTGCTATTATTAAGCCCCTCCTAATATTTATTTTTCTATTCTTCTAAGTCATTGCGCTAATGCAAGTGAGTTTAAGCTTGTAATTTATACCGAACATTTCTCCCTTATAATTTCAAAACAACAAATTCAAAACGATAAAGACCAGCTTGTTAGTAGTACTCTCAATATTGTAAAAGGTATTTGCACAGCTATTGATATAACCTGCGAGTTTAAATTGCTACTTTGGAAGCGTGCTTATAACTTAGTTTAAAAGCCCCTTACTTTGGCATTGTTTCAATAATTAAAAACATCGAACGTGACCCTCTATTTAATTGGGGTCAGCCGCTAGCATCTAGTAAAACCTTCTTTTATAAGCTCAAAGCTAATAAGCAAGTTATACCAATTCCATTAAGTATGCGGTCTAAATTTTAAGCCGAAAAAAAATTCAGTTCTAGGCGTATATAAAATTGGTTTTAAAGCGGGCGAAAACAATATATGGATTTATTTTTAAAAAGAAAAATAGATCTAATTTCGGGCTCATAATGACAATAATGCATCAGCTGGAACCTTTGACTATAAAGTGGGGAAGGTGCTGAAAGGCTGTAAAAATTATATCTTTGTGCGCTTGCTAGCAATTGCATCGCATTTAATAAGTAAGTAGTTGTGCGTGTCATAAAGCGATTTAACAAAGAATATAAAAAGTTAAAAATGAAAGATGATTTTGCCGCCTATAAGCATACTTACCTTCAATGATTTATCTTTCATAAGGCAGCCCTTTATTTTGCTTTATTTTTAAAAATGCAGCTTGCAGTGCTTCTATTAAATGCATATCTGTTTTTTTATTCGCAGCTAAATAAGCATCAATTGTTAGCTCATCTATTTTATAAATAAACTTTAAGTGTGCTGGTTCAAGCTTTAAATAGTCGCTCATCTGCTGCATATATAAAGGATCGTCTACAATTAAATCTACTTTTTTAGCTAATAGTAAAGAGTATGATTTTTGAATATCAGAGGTTAAAACAACTTCAAATCCAAGTTTCGTGAGGGTTTGTGTTGAAAAGTCATTGCGTTGCATTGCAATTTTATACACTTTTGCTTGTTCAGTATTATTTATAATAAGATCATCACGCTCTGATAGGCCGATAAAGCCTAGTTCAAAACGTCCGACAGGTCCTATCCAATAAAATTTATTTTCTCGCTCTACAGTGCGTGCAAGGCTGTATATAAAGGTGTTTTTTAACTCATCTGCAATTTTATAAGCACGTGCCCAAGGATACATTTGAATGTTAGGTGTGAGATCAGCCTCAGCAAATATATCTCTAATAAACTGAGTACCTTCACCTGCTACCTCGCCATTAATCAATACTTGGTTTGGTGGTGCTAACTCTGTAACAACAAGCAGGACTTCCTTTGCTTGAACATACACAGAGCAAATTAAAAAAAGAGAATAAAGAATATATTTCACAATAGCGAATCGTCATTCGGTTAGCTTAAGTAATAATAAGTGTGGCTGAAAATATGAAAAACACAAAAATTATTTATGTGAACTTGTTACTAAGATATTGGTTTATTTGAGTTATGTATAACTATAAAGGGGGCTAGATAGATAAGTGGCTTGGGGTTTGAAGTAGTTGAGGCTAAAAATTAAGGCCTAAAACGATAAAAGGGCCTTGCGGCCCTTGGTGAAGTATCGTTCAAGTCAGATAGAGCTTTAACCCCTTAAAGCGCTATCCTCTTGTTTTGCAACACCGGTGTTCATCTCAATAAGTTTCTAAGCTAGCGAGAGGAAAAACCCAGCAATTGCTGCGCTCATAAGGTTAGCCATAGATCCTGCTAACACTGCTCTGAGCCCTAAGCGTGCGATATCCTTCCGCCGACTAGGCGCCATACCGCCTAACCCACCTAGTAAAATGGCTATCGATGATAAGTTAGCAAACCCACATAAAGCAAAAGTAACGATTGCTTGTGTGTGCGCGCTTAACGTATCGCGATAATTTATAAAGTCTAAGTAAGCAACAAACTCGTTTACTACTATCTTTTGACCAATAAAGCTGCCGGCTATAATCGCTTCATCCCATGGCACACCTAGTAACCATGCAACTGGAGCAAATACATAACCTAATATTTCTTGAAGCGTTAATGTTGGGTAATCAAACCACCCGCCAATACCGCCTAATAAACCGTTTAATAATGCAATTAGCGCTACAAAAGCAAGTAACATTGCACCTACATTAAGTGCTAAATGCATACCGTTTGCAGCACCTGATGCAGCTGCATCAATTACATTTACAGGTTTATCTTCGTCATCTAAATCTAAATCAGCTAAGTTATCTCTAGGCGTTTCAGTTTCTGGCACAATCATCTTGGCCATTAAGAAACCACCTGGTGCAGCCATAAAGCTCGCAGCAATAAGATACTTAAGATCTACGCCAATAATTACGTAACCGGCCATTACAGAGCCTGCTACAGTGGCTAAGCCACCTACCATTACTGCAAACAATTCCGATTTTGTCATCGTTGCTATAAATGGCTTAACTATTAACGGTGCTTCAGTTTGGCCTACAAAAATATTTGCAGTTGCTGAAAGCGATTCTGTGCGCGAGGTCTTCAATAATTTTTGTAAACCGCCGCCTAAAATCCTAATTATCCAATCCATAATGCCAAGGTGATATAACACAGCAACAAGTGCTGAGAAAAACACGATAACCGGCAAAACTTGAATCGCAAAAATAAAACCTAATGTGTCTTGTGAGGCAAGTGGACCAAATAAAAATCCAATACCGTCGTTTGCATAACCAATAACCGATGAAACGGCTGATGACATGCTAGTTAACACATTTTTACCTGCTTCGAAAAACAGTACAAAACCACCAATAACAATTTGCATCGCAAATGCTATACCAACGGTTCTTAAATTAATTGCCTTGCGATTAGTTGACGCAGCAAAGGCAATGCTTAGTAGCACACACATGCCTACTAAGCTCATAAATGTTGTCATACAAATGTTTCCCGTTGTTATTCTTGTAGTAAATATTTAATTTTACTTTTTATTATATCAATCGCAACGCGGTTCATGCCGCCTCGAGTCACAACTAAATCAGCGTTATGCTTAGAAGGCTCAATGAATTGATAAAACATCGGTCTAACAGTTGCCTGATATTGCTCAACAACAGATTGTAATGTTCTGCCTCGTTGCTCCATATCACGTTGCATACGACGCATTAAACAAATATCTAAAGGTGTGTCTATAAACACCTTAATATCAAATTCTTTATTAAGCGCTTTATCACTCAATAGTAAAATACCTTCAACAATGAGTATTTTAGCAGCTGGCACTCGGCGTGTGGTTGCGCTGCGCGTGTGCTGTGCATAATCATACGTTGGTACTTCTACTGAGTTACCACAACGCAGTTGCGTTAAATGCTCAAGCATTAATGCGTGTTCAAATGCATCTGGATGGTCGTAATTTGTTTGCGTACGATGAGCCATCGGCAAATGCGACTGATCCTTGTAATAAGCATCTTCTTCAATAATGGCGATAGCGCCTGGTTCAAGCTCATTAACCAATTCATTGTAAATTGTTTGGCTAAAAAGAGATTTGCCCGACGCTGATGCGCCTGCAATGGCTATAATAGTAGTTCGTGTCACTAAAGTTCTCATCCACACAGAAAGATATATTGTTGGTAGATCACAATAGCAAAAAAGACACGATTAATCTCTTTTGCTTCGCTCAAGGGTGCAAATTTATAATGTTTAGGTTTTATGAAACAGGACTTTTGTCCTGTACGAAAAATTCGATCAGCAGATAAAGTAACCGCCTAGAATCAAAG
Source organism: Pseudoalteromonas sp. NZS127_1 (assembly GCF_015864295.1). Lineage (NCBI taxonomy): Bacteria > Pseudomonadati > Pseudomonadota > Gammaproteobacteria > Alteromonadales > Pseudoalteromonadaceae > Pseudoalteromonas > Pseudoalteromonas sp. NZS127_1. The sequence goes on from NZ_JADYXO010000010.1 coordinate 149,662, forward strand.
TGAGGTCAAAATGGCAAGAGCAATTATCTTAATGGCAGATAGCCTAGGAATCGGTGCAGCACCAGATGCAGATAAATTCGGCGATCTTGGAGCTAATACATTCGCTCACTTACTAAAAGCATATTACGACGAAACAGGCAGTGCGCTGTCGCTTCCTAACCTATCAAAACTTGGGTTAGTGGATGCATGCGAAGCTGCCGGTGGCGAACCGTGTTTAATTTCAGACCGCCAAGCTCCTCAAGGTGCATGGGGTTACGCTAAAGAAATCTCTAGCGGAAAAGACACGCCATCAGGTCATTGGGAAATGGCAGGCGTACCGGTGTTATTTGATTGGGGATATTTCCCAAAAACACAGCCAAGTTTCCCACAAGAATTTATAGACGAGTTTATTGCTCGTACAGGTATTCCTGGCATTTTAGGCAATTGCCATGCATCAGGAACTACCATTTTAGAACAGCTAGGTGAAGAGCACGTAAAAACAGGTAAACCAATCTGTTACACCTCAGCTGATAGCGTGTTTCAAATAGCCGCGCATGAAGAGTCATTCGGCCTAGAGAAGCTTTATCAAGTTTGCGAAATCGCACGGGCGCTACTTGATGAAATGAATATAGGACGAGTGATTGCGCGGCCATTTTTGGGTTCAAATAGCCAAGACTTTGCTCGAACGGGTAATCGTCGTGACTATTCAGTACTTCCGCCTGCACCAACATTGCTAGATGTACTAGCAAAAGACGGCGGCGAAGTAATTAGTATTGGTAAAATTTCAGATATTTACGCGCATCAGGGCATAACCCAAAAGCATAAAGCACCTGGACTTATGAACTTGCTAGAAAAAACCAGCGAAGTAATGGAAAGCGCGCCAGATCGTAGCTTAATCTTTACTAACCTAGTTGATTTTGATGAAAAATTTGGTCATCGCCGTAATCCAGTAGGATACGCAAAAGCATTAAAAGAATTTGATGACTATTTACCAACTATACTAAATCAGTTAAAAGCAGATGACGTATTAATGATCACTGCAGATCATGGCTGTGACCCAACCTTTCCAGGTTCTGAGCACACTCGTGAATACGTACCTGTTATTGCATACCAGCCAGGTATGAGTAACACACCATTAGGTGAACGCAACAGCTTTGCAGATATAGGTCAAACACTGGCACAGTGGTTTAGCTTATCTGCGCTTGATTACGGCGACAGCTTTTTAAATGAGCTAAAAACGCCAAATAAAAAGGAAAACAATTAATGAGTACTCCGCATATCAGTGCAAACGTTGGTGATTTCGCCGAAACAGTATTAATGCCAGGCGATCCGCTACGTGCGCAATATATTGCTGAAAACTTTTTAGATGATGCAGTACAAGTTACAGGCGTTCGTAACATGTACGGTTTCACTGGTACTTACAAAGGTAAGCCAGTAAGTATCATGGGTTCAGGCATGGGCATTCCATCAATGTCTATTTATGCACGTGAGCTAATTGTAAGCTTTGGCGTTAAAAATATTATACGTATTGGTACGTGTGGCGGTATTGGCACAGATATCAAAATTCGTGACGTAATTTTTGCACAAGGTGCAAGCACAGATTCAAACGTAAACCGTGCACGCGTACGTGGCTACGATTTTGCTGCTATTGCTAACTTTGACCTACTTTTAAACGGCGTAAACGCTGCTAAAGAGCTAGGAATTAAAGCAAAAGTAGGTAACGTATTTACGACAGACACATTCTATCAAGCAGATGACTCGTTCTATAAAGACTTAGACAAGTTAGGCATGCTAGCAGTAGATATGGAAACAGCCGGTTTATACGGCGTTGCAGCTGAATACGGCGCAAACGCAATGGCACTATTTACAGTAAGTGACCACGTAATCACTGGCGAAGCAACACCTGCTGATGAGCGTCAAAGCACGTTTAACGAAATGGTTAAAATTGCATTAGAGTCAATAGCTTAAATAACACATAACAGTTCCTTGGTAACGTATTCACTAAGTTTTGGAGACACGCCCAAAGTGAAGTGAGACTAAACCTCCAAAGCCGCATTTTATGCGGCTTTTTTTATGCCTGAAGAAAATGGGTAGCAGCTTCTAATTACTTATACCAATTCGCTTAATTAAGTGATCTATTTTGAGGATGGAAAAACGTGTTGATAGCTAGGCAAAAAATTCACTATTTAGTTGTTCTAAATGAGAATTTTTTAACGCCCGCAAGCAGCGCGTCTACAAGTGAATTTTAGCCACCGCGTTAAGTTTTCCACGTAGGCGCAGAGCTTGCTCGCGCGAGAAGCGCAGCTTCTAATTACTTAATCACCCATCCTAAAAACTACGTTTTTAAACGCCCGTAAGCAGCGCGTCTACAAGTGAATTTTAACCACCGCGTTAAGTTTTCTACGTAGGCGCTAAGCTTGCTCGCGCGAGAAGCACAGCTTCTAATTACTTAAGCTAACTACTCTAAAAGCGCAGCGTCTCTAAACCTATTTGTGTATAACAGCCCTAAAAAATAGTATGCACGCAGAGAAGAAAAAGAGGAGCAAATGAGAAGAGCAAAACCAATGCTGACTCGGCATTATAAAAGTACAAGCGTTGCTTTAAAAGCTTGTAACTTGCGCGAATAGCAGTGTTTATACCAAGTTTAGAGTATGACTTGTTGCTAATGTTAGAAGCACAGTTTCTGATTGTTTTTATTATTTTAACTTCTAAGCTCTTCTCTAAAAGCGCAGCGTCTCTAAACCTATTTGTGTATAACAGCCCTAAAAAACAATATGCACGCAGAGAAGAAAAAGAGGAGCAAATGAGAAGAGCAAAACCAATGCTGACTCGGCATTATAAAAGTACAAGCGTTGCTTTAAAAGCTTGTAACTTGCGCGAATAGCAGTGTTTATACCAAGTTTAGAGTATGACTTGTTGCTCATGTTAGAAGCACAACTTCTGATTATTTTAACTTCTAAGCTCTTCTCTAAAAGCGCAGCGTCTCTAAACCTCTTTGTGAATTAATCACTTTAGGTCTTAACTCTACGGTAGAGCAGAGTTTGTAGAGCGCAGTAAAGCTTCTAATTATACCAATCTGCTTATATATGGGGTCTATTTAACGTTAAGAAAATTAAGCTAGAACTAGGCAAAAATTTTTGTATCTAGTTGTTCTAAATAAAAAATTTTTAACGACGTTATAGTGCAATTTAATTCGTTAAATTGATCAAAAATTTATGCAGGTTGGTATTACCCAACAAACATAACCTTTAAAAACAAAAAAAGGGCCAAGGCCCTTTTTTATGATGTTGCGCCTAATCATACAGGCCAAATACTGAGTGCTTAAACAACTTCACCAGCTACTATCGTATTAAAGCTGTCGTTGTCATGTAAGCTTGCAAATGCGCTCTCATGTAATAGCTCATTACGTAAATTTGGAGAGTATTCAAGTGCCATTTTAATGTCGGCTAATGCATCAGCATGCTTATGTGTTAGCGCATAAGCACATGCTCGTTGCCAATAGGCATAACCATAGACACTATCTATATCAATGGCTTGATTACACAACTCAATGGCTTGTGCTGTTTCATTTATTTCTAATAACGCATCGGCCTTATAAGCAATGGCTTCAACATCCTCTGGTTTGCGTTTTAAAATCTCATCAAATATTTCAATTTTATTAGCAAAATCACTTTCTAAATTGGCGCGCATCCATAACGAATGAACCTCGTTGGTAACTGATATTCGCTCTTGGTTACTGAGTATTTCTTCTGAGCGTACGCGTAGTTTTTCTTCAAGAATTTTTAATCGGTCTTCATACTCGTCAGTAATTACACTTACACGTGTATTTACAATATCTTCTACTTTGTTTTTAACATCGCGTAGTGAGTTCCAGCCCACTAAAACCAAAATAGAAGCCGTAGCGGTAATTATAAAAAATACATTATTAATAGTATCGGTAGTGTATGTTAATGCGCGATCTGCAGTATCAAGCTGTGCATGAGTAACTTGCTTAGTTACATCCTCACGGAGTTTTTGTTGATCTTGCCTTACGGCTTTTAGCTCGTCGAGTATGTAGCGCTCCATTAGCGGTTTAAACATAGACTCTTTAAGTTGTTTGAGGGCTTGTTGCTCTTGTTGTGCTGTAGGGTCTGCTGGTTTTTGTTCAGCAGAATTTACTATGCCCGAAAAAAAAGTTAAACAAACAAAAAGTGTAGATAGGTAATAACGCATCGGTACGCCTAATTAAATTAATTACTGTAATAACTTTAACATGCAGGGCTGAATGGCACTAGGGCGCGTTGACTTTTCAGGATTAAAATTGACCTAATTTAGATAGGAGTAATAGTTGTAAGAATTTTTTAGCCTAGTGAGCTTAGCAATAACAGGTTAAAGCATGAGCATTTTGCTAATACTTAGTTGGTTTTAAGAAAAAATAGGCAAAAAAAACCAGCTCAATATGAGCTGGCAAAAACTGCTTAAAACAACAATATGTCGTAGGGATTCACAGGAGAACAACTTCATACTAACTGAATCTTTATGAACAAATACTTAATTCAATTCAATTAGTTAAAAATATAAGAATACTCAAAGTATTCGGTTTATAAAGTAAAGGTGCATTGGGCTTAAGTAATGCACCTTTATAATTATAACTATATAACTACAATTTCATGGTGAAGGGGGGTATTCCAATGTGCGCTTCAAATAAATTAAAGCCACTTTCAAACCCTTCACATACCATTACGCCGAAATTTTTCAATTCGATCACAGGTCTAGTAAAAAGGTTAAGGTTAATTCACTAATTTTTTTTATCTTACGTAATACCTTATACGAGCGTCATCAAATTTATTTTTACTATTATTTTGAACGTAATTACAAAGCTATTGTTAAATACATCATTAGCAAAAGGCCAATCAAAAATATAAATTGGAGCAATCGTTTTAAATAGTATGTTGAGGCTGGCGTAGCATAATTTATGCGCCTATATTAAGGATACGTAAGTGTTTAGGCAGGCACACTAAATAATAAGTAAGCCGATTAAATAAAAATAACCGTTACTTTTTAAAAAGTTATAAATACATAAGCAACAATACTGATTGATTAAGTATTTTACTTTTCTATTATAAGGATTCCAGAATGAGCAACCCTAAAGCAGGCCAATGTCCGGTCATGCACGGCAGTAATACTAAAACGTCTAATCCCAATACTGATTGGTGGCCAAATGCCCTAAACTTAGACATTCTTCATCAGCACGACACCAAATCAAATCCATACAATAGCGACTTTAATTACGCTGAAGCATTTAAATCAATCGATCTTGACGCGCTAAAAACAGACGTAAAAAGCTTAATGACCGATAGCCAAGATTGGTGGCCAGCCGATTGGGGACATTACGGCGGTTTAATGATTCGTTTAGCATGGCACTCAGCGGGTTCATACCGTTTGGCCGATGGTAGAGGGGGCGGTGGTACAGGTAATCAACGTTTTGCGCCACTAAATTCATGGCCAGACAACGGTAACCTCGACAAAGCGCGCCGTTTACTTTGGCCAATAAAGAAAAAATACGGTAACAAGCTTTCATGGGCCGACTTAATTATTTTAGCGGGCAACATGGCATACGAATCAATGGGTTTAAAAACCTTTGGTTTTGCCGGCGGCCGAGAAGATATTTGGCATCCTGAAAAAGACGTTTACTGGGGAGCTGAAAAAGAATGGTTAGCGCCAAGTGATGGTCGTTACGAAAGTGTAGATAAACCAGACACCATGGAAAACCCATTAGCCGCAGTACAAATGGGCTTAATTTATGTAAACCCTGAAGGTGTAAATGGTATACCTGATCCGCTTAAAACAGCGGCCCAAATTCGCGAAACTTTTGCGCGTATGGCAATGGATGACGAAGAAACCGCTGCATTAACGGTAGGCGGGCACACAGTAGGTAAAGCACATGGTAATGGCAAAGCAGAAAACTTAGGCCCAGAGCCAGAAGCTGCTGACGTACACGAGCAAGGCCTTGGTTGGAATAACACTACAACCCGTGGTATTGGCCGCGATACAGTTACATCAGGTGTAGAGGGCGCATGGACTACGCACCCAACACAATGGGATAACGAATACTGTAAGCTTTTATTAACCTACGAATGGGAACTCACTAAAAGCCCTGCAGGTGCTCATCAGTGGGAGCCTATTAATATTAAAGAAGAAGACAAGCCTGTCGATGTAGAAGATTCATCAATTCGTTTGAACCCAATGATGACAGATGCTGATATGGCCATGAAAGTGGACCCAACGTACCGTAAAATTATTGAGCGCTTTTATAACGACTTTGACTACTTTTCAGACGTGTTTGCACGTGCCTGGTTTAAACTAACTCACCGCGATTTAGGTCCTAAATCATGTTACTTAGGTGCCGACGTACCAAGCGAAGACTTAATTTGGCAAGATCCAATTCCAGCCGTTGATTACACATTAACAGACGACGAAATTAGCAATCTAAAAACCACATTATTAAATTGTGGTGTTAGTGCCGCTGATTTAATAAATACAGCTTGGGATAGCGCACGTACTTATCGTGGTTCTGATAAACGTGGCGGCGCAAATGGTGCACGCATTCGTTTAGCACCGCAAAAAGATTGGCAAGGTAATGAGCCAGAACGTTTAGCATCAGTACTTAGTGCGCTTGAAAAAGTGCAGGCTGGCTTGAGTAAACCTGTTAGCATCGCCGACTTAATTGTTTTAGGTGGTACAGCAGCCGTAGAACAAGCTGCAAAACAAGCCGGTGTTGATGTAAACGTGCCGTTTGCTCCAGGACGTGGAGATGCAACAGACGAAATGACTGATGCAGAATCGTTTGATGTACTAGAACCCATTCACGATGGTTTTAGAAACTGGCTGAAAAAAGATTACGCAGTATCAGCGGAGGAGTTATTACTAGAGCGCAGCCAACTAATGGGATTAAGTGCACCAGAAATGTCGGTACTTATTGGTGGGATGCGAGTACTAGGTACTAACTATGCTGGCAGCGAACACGGCGTATTTACAAATAGCGTAGGCTCATTAACCAACGACTTCTTTGTAAACTTAACTGACATGTCAAACCGTTGGGAGCCAACTCAAAAAGGTTTATACAATATAGTAGACCGTAAAAGTGGCACTACTAAATGGACTGCAACACGCGTTGATTTAGTATTTGGATCAAACTCTATATTGCGCGCACTTGCTGAGTTTTATGCACAAGACGACAACAAAGAGCGCTTTGTACATGACTTTGTAAACGCATGGGTAAAAGTAATGAACGCAGACAGATTCGATCTTAAATAATCTGTACGCTAAATAAAAACGGGGGAGTAATAATTTACTCCCCCGTTTTTGCATATAGTCCCGGTCAGTATTACTTATAAAATATTGTAATTTATCTAAGTCATATAAAAATTAGGCATTAAAAAAGGCGGCAAAAGCCACCTTTTTATAAAACAATAAAACTTATAGAAGTGCAAAAAGCTTTTGTAGTTGTGGCATGTATTCGCTGACAAGTTCAAGGTTGCTTTCGCTTACTAAAGACTCTGTAGACTCCTCAGCTGCGCTTGACGATTTACCAAACGAACCCATTAACGAGCTAGCGCCTTTATCTTTAGCACTTTTCATGCTTTGAAAACCGCCCATTACTTTATTCGCTGTTTCTTGATTATCAGCAGATAAACCCGATTTAAGGTTTTCGATATAAGCCATTGATACTTCAGAACCTACAGTTACTAGTTGCTCTGGTGTAAAGCCGTAGCGGCCTGTAACACCCGCGAAGCTTTTGTATAGGTCTTGCTCTTTAATCATGCTTAGTGCGCTATTAGCTAAAGAGCTTTGTTCGTCAACACTTTGATCTGCAGAACCACCTAACATACTTGCTAAGTCTAAGTCTTTTAAAGACTCTTGGCTGCTTGCCCAGCTCGTTACAGCTGGCAGTGCTTTCATATAGCTTTGAAGTTGACCTTCGTTAATATCTACTGCAAGGCTTGAGAAACTCATTGCTAATAAGCTAAGTGATACAAGTATTTTTTTCATTGAGCATTTCCTAGTATTAAAGTTGTGCCAATTAGAAACTAATAAGCAACACTTGCCAACACAAAATAATATATTGGCAGATTTTATAGTACAATTTATGAGAATTTATTTAAGTTCTAAGAATTTAGTTCATTCACCACAAGCTAATGTACTGATGATATAATACATTTTTGACAAATAGAGCTGAACACAATGTTAACAATTTCAAATACTGTCACTATCGATGAATGGGAACTAGAGCTAACGGCTATTCGTTCGCAAGGTGCCGGTGGTCAAAATGTTAACAAAGTAGCCAGTGCAATTCATTTACGCTTTGATATTAACCGCTCTAAATTACCTGATTTTTATAAAGAGCGCTTACTTGCCTTAAATGATACAAGAATTACCAAAGAAGGCGTTTTAATAATTAAAGCGCAAAGCCATCGTACTCAAGAGCTAAACCGAGAAGATGCCCTTAAGCGCTTAAAAGATTTAATACTTAGTGCTACCGTTGTTAATAAAGCGCGTCGTGCCACCAAGCCCAGCCGTAATTCACAGCGAAAGCGCATGGATAAAAAAACTAAACACGGGCAAAACAAAGCGCTACGCGGCAACATAAAGTTTTAGTTTTAAACGGTATTAATAAAGTATAGAAGGGACTTGATGCCTACATGCAGGCATCATTTTTACATCGTATTGTACGTATAAAAATATGAGTGAGGGGTAGCCTCACTTATATTTAATAACTATTAATACCTACTTAGCCATTTCTAAATCAGATTCTGCATTTGCCAACATTGCAAACTCTTCATCAGCGCTTTTAGCAACTAAGTGTTTTGAGCTATAGCCAAAGTAATATGCGGCGCCCACAATAAACAGCACCATAGTGTATAAAAATGCACGAGGGTCAAACGCATACACGCCCGTTAATGCTATAAGCGAAAGTACTAAAGCAATACTTGACGTAACTACGCCACCTGGAGTTTTGTACGGGCGAGGTAAATCAGGTTGTTTAACGCGAAGTAAAATATGACTCAGCGCCATTAATGCATACGAGAGCGTTGCACCTACTACTGCCATTGCAAGTATTAAGTCACCCTCACCACTGAGTGATACTAAAAAGCCAAATACTGCCGGTACAATCAACGCACGTGCTGGCACTTTGCGATTAGTCGTAATAGACAACGAACGTGGTAAATAACCGGCTCTAGATAAAGCAAACACTAAGCGACTATAACCATAAATAATAGAGAAAAACGAAGCAACTAAACCCGCAAGCCCTAATATATTTACAACGGTTGCTAAGCCCTCACTACCGGATGCATTTAATGCATCAACTAAAGGTACAGCACTTGCCCCCATTGCAGCAGCACCGCCAGCACCAGGTACTAAAACAACAACTAAAAAAGCAGTAAATAACAAAAAGATCATTGCACCAATAATGCCTTTTGGCACATCTCTAGCGGGATCTTTTGCTTCTTCAGCAGCAAGCGGTACACCTTCAACCGCTAAAAATAACCACATGGCAAACGGTAATGCAGCCCAAACCCCGTACCAACCTAAAGGTAAAAACTCACTGGCTCCCACTGCATCGGTTACGGGGACGTCAAATAAGCGCGATGCATCAAAATTTGTGATTAAAACAAAAGCCGTTGCAATAATAGCTAATACCGCTAAACCACTTATTACCATCATTACTTTAAGCGCTTCTCCTACGCCCGCTAAATGAATTCCCACAAATAGTAAGTAAAATAATGCATATACCCATGGGCCATTAAATCCGGTGAGGGCTTCAACTGCCGAGCCAATAAAAATAACAATAGCAGCGGGCGCTAAGGCGTATTCAATTAATACGGCAAGCCCGGTTAAATAGCCTCCCGCTGGCCCCATAGCTTGACGCGCAAAACTATAACCACCGCCTGCAGCAGGTATTGCAGCTGACATTTCAGCAAGCGATAGTACAAGCGCTAAATACATAACCGCCATTAATACTGCAGCAATGGCAAAACCACCCCAACCGGCTTCGGCGATACCAAAGTTCCAGCCTGCAAAGTCACCCGATATTACATACGACACACCCAAACCTGCGAGCAATAACCACCCCGCAGTACCCCGTTTTAACTGTCTTTTAGCAAGGTACTCTGTATTATTATTAGTAGACATAACCTTTCTCCGTTGATGTTTAGTTTTTATTTTTTATTTCATGTGTTTTTAATTAAAATTATTCAGCAATTAAAAAGTTAGTGGTTGAAACCTGATGCTCAATTACATCATCTTGTGTGCGGTCTTTTAAATTAACCCCAGTTAGTTTTAGTTTTTTAGCTTCACGTAATAAGTACAGTGCGCGTCTCGCCGCTTCTGTATAAGGTAGGCCTGCAGGGCGAATATTCGATATGCAATTACGACATGCATCGTTAAGTCCTGTTTTGGGCTCCCATGTTAAATACAAGCCAAGGCTATCTGGCGAACTAAGTCCTGGGCGCTCTCCTATTAACACCATAACCACCTGCGCATTTAGCAACTCACCTATATCGTCGCCAATCGCTACTCGCCCTTGCTCAACCAAAGTAATGGGAGCAATTTTAAATTGCTTGTCTGTTGTAAGGTGCGTTAATAGCTCTGTTATAAATGGGTATGCATTTTTTTGTACCGCCAACGACGAAAGTCCATCAACCACTACAATCGCTAAATCGTATTTAGCCTGCGTAGTGTGTTTTTGTTTATTCATATAGCTGAGAAGTACTTGCCTACCATTTTCATCAAGTTTGCGGCCTAAATCGGGTCGCTGAAGGTAAGTAACCCTGTTAACGGCTTGGCTGTGTAAATGCAGGGGAGGGGCAACCTCTTTTAGAGCACTAATACTGCCTAGTTGCTCAGTTATTTCGTTAATATCAAGCGGAAAACTCACCGCATCACGCGCTTGTGCATGAGATAGCTGAAAAGCCAGCATTTCTGAGGTTGGCAAACTTATACCAGCGCGACCAAGCCCAATACGGGCGTCGGTAAAACGCCGTAAATCACTCCAAGGGTTGTGCACTACATTACCGTTATTTTTATGCTCATTTACTGAGTTATCTAATGGAGTGGTCGGTTTTGAACGTGATTTCATGAGCCACCTCCAGCAATTGCACCCAGAGGTTTAGCAAAAGCGGGAGGCAAGGTATCTGAAAGTGTGATGTCGGTAGTGCTTTGCATAATTTTCATTTTGCTTAGCCATACTTCAAACTCAGGGGCGGGTCTAGAGCCAAGAACTCGACGCACATATAATGCATCATGAAACGACGTAGTTTGGTAGTTAAGCATAATATCGTCAGAGCCAGGTATTCCCATTACAAACGAGCAACCTGCAACACCTAATAGCGTTAGCAAATTATCCATATCGTTTTGATCGGCCTCTGCATGATTGGTGTAACACACGTCGCACCCCATCGGTATGCCTAGTAACTTAGCGCAAAAGTGATCCTCAAGTCCTGCTCGGGTAATTTCTTTACCATCAAACAAATATTCAGGGCCAATAAACCCCACCACGGTATTAACCAGTAACGGATCAAACTTACGAGCAACTGCATAAGCGCGAGCTTCACACGTTTGCTGATCAAGCCCATGATGCGCATTTGCTGAAAGCGAACTGCCTTGCCCAGTTTCAAAATACATCACATTATTGCCAACAGTGCCGCGCTTTAAACTCAAAGCGGCATCTTGCGCTTCAGCTAAAGTATTTAAATTAAAACCAAAACTTGAGTTAGTAGCCTCCGTGCCGCCAATCGACTGAAATACCAAATCAACCGGTGCGCCAGCTTCTATACATTCAATAGTGTTAGTAACATGTGTAAGCACACAGCTTTGCGTCGGTATGGCGTATTTTTGAATAACATCATCCATTAATGTCATTAATTTAATGGCCTGGGCAACGTTGTCTGTTGCTGGGTTTATACCTATTACGGCATCGCCATTACCGTATAGCAGCCCATCAAGCATGCATGCAGCAATACCGTTAATATCGTCAGTTGGATGATTTGGTTGTAAACGTGTAGATAAATGCCCAGGGAGGCCAATAGTGTTTCTAAAAGCACTTGTAACATGGCACTTTTTAGCAATTAATATGAGATCTTGATTGCGCATTATTTTGCTAACTGCAGCAGCCATTTCAGGCGTAATTCCTTGCCTTATACTTGCAAGTACAGCGGGTGTTGCAAAGTCGCTTAAAAGCCAATTACGAAAATCGCCTACAGTTAAATGTGCAATAGCCATAAAGGCATTGGCATCGTGCTCGTCAATAATTAAGCGTGTAATTTCGTCATCTTCGTAGGGAATAAGTACCTCATTTAAAAATGTTTTAAGAGGTACATCGGCCAATGTCATTTGAGCCACAGCACGTTCTTGTGCTGATTGTGCAATGACGCCCGCTAAGCGATCACCCGAACGCTGTGGCGTTGCTTTAGCCATTAACTGGGCTAAGTTCTTGAATTTATAAGTGTGTGTACCTAAAGTGTAACTGTACGCTTGCCCCATGATTTACTCCACATAACTAACATGATAAACCTTGGTATAGGTTTTGCTGCATCTTTAGCTATAAATCAATTTTCAATAGTTACAAGACAGCTTATTTTGTACCAAGTAACTATCGAATTTCGGCAAAAGATTATTTATTAATCCAATTCAATTGGTTACATACGCAAAGCGGTGTTAACTTAACCATAATAAAAGTGTAACGAAAAAGAGCATCCCCTATATGGCGCAGCAAAGTAGCTACAACGCACCACTAAAGAGCAAGGTGCAAACACACGATATAGACGAGCAAGCGCATAGCCTTACTCAATGGCAGCAAAAATACGATCAAATGAGCGACGGCAGCTTTTATGGTTTTATTGAAGAAACAGATTACGTCAATATTCATGTGTTTAAAGAATACACCGAGCGAGCGCTTCGTCAGCAATGTAACATCGCCCCCAATTCGGTTTGGCTTGGCATTCCTTGTCAGTCGCAGCAAAGTAAGATTAATGGTCTAAGTGTGGCAAGTAATCAATTTATGTGCCGTACAAGTGATAATGACTTTGAGCTGATAACCCCTGAGCAATTTAATATTTATGGTTTGGTAATCGATTGGAATTCAATTGAATATATGGCGCAGCTACAAGGCGTAACATTGAAAAACCTATCATCTGCACAATCAGCTCGCTTATCGGTAAGCAACTCATCATTGCAAACGGCAAGGCAAATAATTAATAGCATGGTTGTAGGCAAGGGCTTTGGACTTAAAACCGAATCGCAACAAGATATGCTAAACATGTTGGCACTACACTTATTACAAGCAGATAATCCACAACAAAATATTGCGCCAAGTTATAAACATCGAAAAGCCGTAGTAGATAAAGTAAAAGATTACGTGGCCACAAATCCACAAAACCCAATAACCATAACCGAGCTGTGCGAGCTTGCCTTTGTAAGTAGGCGCACACTTCAGTATAGTTTTGAGAGTGTTTTAGGAATTAACCCTTTGCGGTTTTTACGTTTAACACGCTTAAATAATGTAAGGCGGGAACTAAAAAAACCAAACCAAGATAAGCCAATTTCAGTAATAGCAGCCAATTGGGGATTTTGGCATGCGGGACAATTTGCTAAAGATTACACGCAACTATTTGGTGAAAACCCATCACAAACAGTTAAAAATTCAGCACAGCAGTTTAAACCACCGTGCTCTACAAACTTGTAGGTGCGAATTTACTTCGCGCTCATGTAACGTGGCTTTAATGCTCTAAAAGTGAAAGCGAGGTATAAAACCTCACCTACATCGCCCCCTGTGTCAGGATAGTTGTCGCCTCTAACTTTTAATAGAGGCAGATAAAATGAGACGTCGATTTACACAAGAAT
>NZ_JADYXO010000077.1:0-501 GCF_015864295.1 Pseudoalteromonas sp. NZS127_1
AACCGCATTTAGCATGGAATAATGGAATAGGACGTGTGGTTCTATTTTGTTGGTTTCTAGGACCGCCGTAATGATTAATAGGGACAGTCGGGGGCATCAGTATTCAATTGTCAGAGGTGAAATTCTTGGATTTATTGAAGACTAACTACTGCGAAAGCATTTGCCAAGGATGTTTTCATTAATCAAGAACGAAAGTTAGGGGATCGAAGACGATCAGATACCGTCCTAGTCTCAACCATAAACGATGCCGACCAGGGATCAGCGGATGTTGCTTTTAGGACTCCGCCGGCACCTTACGAGAAATCAAAGTGCTTGGGCTCCAGGGGGAGTATGGTCGCAAGGCTGAAACTTAAAGAAATTGACGGAAGGGCACCACCAGGGGTGGAGCCTGCGGCTTAATTTGACTCAACACGGGGAAACTCACCAGGTCCAGAATAACCTGAGTCAGGTTATTAGCATGGAATAATGAAATAGGAAACTCACCAGGTCCAGATTTGCAGC
>NZ_JADYXO010000078.1:0-529 GCF_015864295.1 Pseudoalteromonas sp. NZS127_1
GTCATGGCAGGTATTTTCCTTGTCAATCTTGTGCTTGGAGACATTACTAGAAGTATGGCGATTGAGGCGTTCGAATACTCAGGCTATTTACTAGGTTTATTCGCCATACTTTTGGTCATACAGTACATACTGATTGGCAACACTAGTCCAATGCTTTTGTTTAAGCGTAAAAGTCGTTATCCAAGATAGTAAGAAATTTATCTCAGCCTTTTACACGTAAAGCCTTGAGCCAATGTGCAAGTCATCAAAAATAATGATAGGTATTCATATAAAGTCATCTATGTCTCCTTTTTGGTTAAAAATTCATGAAGTAGGTTTTTCTCCCTACTATACGTGTAACTTCTAATATTTCAGACATAAAAAAAGACCCTGAGTTATGACTAAAGGTCTTGTTTGACTCCTATACTAGAACACAAACTGTCGGCTGTATGCTCAGTGTTTACGGTGTTTTTTGATTATTATTTTTGACAATACCAACCATAAAACCAACAATCGGTTTTTGTTTTGCCTGATTGTGGTCTTTTTAGAT
>NZ_JADYXO010000079.1:0-520 GCF_015864295.1 Pseudoalteromonas sp. NZS127_1
GAGCGGCCAAAGGGATCAGACTGTAAATCTGACGGCTCAGCCTTCGCTGGTTCGAATCCAGCTCCCTCCACCACTTTATTCTTGACGGTTAGAGGTAGTTTAAGAACAGATTTTTATGCGGGCATCGTATAATGGCTATTACCTCAGCCTTCCAAGCTGATGATGCGGGTTCGATTCCCGCTGCCCGCTCCAGTTCTTGTGTTGCTGATATAGCTCAGTTGGTAGAGCGCACCCTTGGTAAGGGTGAGGTCGGCAGTTCGACTCTGCCTATCAGCACCAGTCATAAGAATCTCCTTGATTACTTCCTTTATCTGTCAGAAAATACTATTTGAAAAAATTAACTTAATCTACCTCTGGTGGATTATTTTCATATGTAATTTAGATACACAAAACTGATAGGTTCCGTCATGGCAAAAGAAAAGTTTGAACGCGTAAAACCGCACGTAAACGTTGGTACAATCGGCCACGTTGACCACGGTAAAACTACACTAACTGCAGCAATCACTAACGTACTTGCAAA
>NZ_JADYXO010000080.1:0-517 GCF_015864295.1 Pseudoalteromonas sp. NZS127_1
GATGCTTGAAATGTCTTTTCTGATGGCAGTGGTCCTAGATGTAGGGAATAATTTCTCCAAGAACACCCTCTTAAGGTCATCCCAGCTGAAAATGGACCAAGGAGCAAGGTAGTATAGCCAATCTTTTGCCACTCCCTCCAGAGAATGAGGAAAAGCCTTTAGAAAGATATGATCTTCTTAGACATCAGGGGGCTTCATGGTGAAACAAACAATATGGAACTCCTTAAGATGCTTATGAGGATCTTCACCTGCAAGACCATGAAACTTGGGCAGCAAATGTATTAGTCCAGTCTTGAGAACATATGGAACACCCTCATCAGGATATTGAATGCACAAGCTTTCATAAGTGAAATCAGGTGCAACCATCTCCCTAAGAGTCCTCTCACGAGGTGGAGGTTGAGCCATGTTCTCAGTATGAAAATTAGTAGTCAAATGCTCAAAACTAGAATATTCAGAATCACCAGCAACAGAATACTCAGAATGCTCAAAATGCAAAAAATGACCAAGATGCACACTA